>PEUD01000098.1 GCA_002780805.1 Candidatus Omnitrophica bacterium CG02_land_8_20_14_3_00__42_8
AGTATGATATACTTTATTTATTAATCACCAAATAAGGAGAATTCTATGGCATTTATAACTTATCGTAAATTCAAGATGGTCTTGATGGAACACTGGATTAAAATCGCTGTTGCGGCAACAGTGGTTATCCTTATAATCCTGTCTATATGGGGCCTTGCGTCATTGGAATCATTCTACAGACATCTTACAATAGCCCAGATGCCCATAAGCCTGCTTCTGGCAGGCGTCAACGCAGGCATATTCGTATTTATGTATATGATATTCCTGCAGGGCGGTTTTACAAAGATAAAACAGACTACTATAAAAGGCGAAAACGTAAATATCCACTGGGATGACGTCATAGGCATGGAAGGAGCAAAACAGGAAGCCCTCGAAGTCGTGGAATTGATAAAAGACAGGACAAAACTTTTAAAGATAGGCGGAAAGATTTTGAGAGGCCTTCTGATGATAGGGCCTCCGGGCTGCGGCAAAACATATCTTGCCAAAGCCATTGCCACAGAAGCAGGCATACCTTTCATATCCATGTCAGGCAGCGAATTCACGGAAATATTCGTAGGGGTCGGCGCGGCGCGCGTAAGAAAATTATTTAAAAAAGCCCGGAGCCTGGCGTATGGATACGGCGCAAGCATTATCTTCATAGACGAGCTAGACGCTATAGGAAGACAGCGTTCCTTTAGCTTTATGGGCGGCGGTCAGGAAACCAACAGCACTCAGAATCAGCTTCT
The DNA here is from genome assembly GCA_002780805.1 of Candidatus Omnitrophica bacterium CG02_land_8_20_14_3_00__42_8. Classification (GTDB taxonomy): domain Bacteria; phylum Omnitrophota; class Gorgyraeia; order Gorgyraeales; family Gorgyraeaceae; genus UBA10183. The sequence continues at coordinate 726 of PEUD01000098.1, forward strand.
CGTAGAAATGGACGGCCTTCAAGATAAAGATAGTAACGTTATTATCATAGGCGCTACCAATGCCGCGGAAGGCATCCTGGATCTCGCGCTCTTAAGGCCTGGAAGATTTGACAGAAAAATCTACATAGACAGGCCTAACCTGGAAGAGAGAGAAAAGGTATTTGAATATTATCTTAAAAAAATAAAATACGAACCGACTGTAAACATAGGAAGGCTCGCGAGACAAGCAGTGCATAAATCACCCGCTGAAATTGAAAACTTGATAAAAGAATCCGCTCTTATAGCAACCCGAAACAAAAAAGAAAGTGTGGGCAATAAAGAGCTGTCGGAAGCCATGGAACGCATAGAGATGGGCATGAAGCACAAGAAACATATGACAAAAGAAGAAAGAGAAATGGTCGCGTTCCACGAAACAGGGCATCTTGTAGTCATGTATATGTTTCATCCTACGGATGACGTATTCAAGGCCTCTATAATATCGCGCAAAGAAGCCCTCGGAGTAGTGCATGCCCAGCCCAGGGAAGAGCTGTACACGCACAATAAAGAAAAACTTCTGGCTGACATAAAAGTAGACCTTAGCGGATATGTTGCAGAAAAGATAAAATTCGGGACTACAAGTACCGGTGTTGCTTCTGATTTCCAAAAAGCCATGCAGATAGCTCATAATATGGTCTGGATGATAGGCATGAGTGACGCAGGTTATGTAGGTGATTATACAATAATACCCAAATCGCAATTATCAGAGTCCTTAAAAGAAAAACTCAACTTTGAAACAGACAAGATAATACAAAACTGCCTCAAGGAGGTCGAGGCGCTTCTTAAAAAAGAATGGCCTATAGTGGACCGCTTTGTAAAAGAACTCCTTGAAAAAGACGAATTAGAATACGATGAGATTGAAGCAATATTCAGGGAATACGGAAAAGGCCACAACTTCAAGAAACCTGAATGAGCACCCTCCTGACAAGATATAAGGTCTTAGCCATATTTTTAATCCTCTCCGGCCTTTCTGCCTGCGATAAACCAACCTATCCCACAGGTAAAATTGAAGAATCTGTCCTAAAACTCTGCAAAGACGAATACAAACTCGATAATGTAAAAGTAAAGATCGCCGGCTCTACTATGGGCGTATATATCCCCATAGAAGGCCTGGTGGATCCGGATCTAAAATTAAATCAAAAAGCCGGAGAAAAAATAGAGGACGTAGCCCTCTCCATTCACCGCGTCACCACAAGCACGGACATGCCTTTGAAGTTTTATATCCTTACAGCCAGGGACACTAAAATTCCGGGCGCGGAATTCATACTTACGGGATTTATATACGACGTTGTGAGGGTCAGGCTCTTTGATATATCAAGAGGGGAATATTTCCAGAGGATATTAAGGGATTTCAGGTTCAACCCGGCCATAGCAGGAGAAAAAAAAGTGCGGGAATTTTTTGACGCCCTAAACCAGGACTCGTCTCTGACAGAAACTCTGAAGCCGATATTGTATCCTGTATACGCAATAGGCAGGAAAGACTCTCAGAAAATAGAAATAACAGACATAGAATCAAAGGAGCTATCAGACCACGAATCTATTCTTTATATAAAAACTATCGAAAGATATGAACCCTCTCCGGGATTCGAAGCCTATACTGCAATATTCCCTCCTGGATTTAAAAATGAATATCTTTTTCTGATAGACATATCTTTATTTATGAGCCCGGTAAAAGAAATAGTATCAAAATATTTTTATTCAAATAATGAAATAATGCAGAGAAACCTTGAGGATGCTTTCAAACAATATCAAGATTCTGGCATTATAGGTATGGATGGCTTCCCAAAAAAAGATCTGGATCTGGGGTGGTTCCTGAGTCAGCAGATTTCCAGAAGGATAAAATCGATTTTTGAAGAAGACAGGAAATTAAAAAATAATTTTAAGGTAACTTCCAGTCTTGGCTGGATAAAAGACCGGGTCTTTCAGTTTAAATTTAACATATCTTCAAATGACGGTAAAACCGGAGACGAGAAAATCATATTTTCCAATATAATAAGGATGACCGGTAAAACCCTGCATCTTTATGAATTTGAAGAATATAAAGGCGTGGAATTTATAAACCTGGCTGATGCCGAGAAGAAAATATATCTTTCAAAAGAGGATCTGGAAAGATTCAGGAAAAATAAACTAGATATTGCATCGCTGAAATATTAAAGCTCAAGTTGACACTCTGACATTGTCAGAGTGTCAACTTAGATAATTCTTACTTTTCTGCCTTCTATCTTTAATTTTCCCTCTATGAATAATTGGATTGCCCTGGGGTAGATTTTGTGCTCTTCTTCGTGTATGGCTTCCGCGAGAGTTTCTTCCGTATCGTCCTCTGTTACCTTGACGGGCGATTGCAATATTATCGGGCCCGAGTCCATATCTTTGGTAACAAAATGCACCGTAACCCCGGTAATCTTTGCGCCATATTCAAACGCGTCTTTTATCCCGTGAGCTCCTTTAAAAGACGGTAGAAGAGCCGGGTGGATGTTCAAAATTTTATTTTCATAAGCGCTTATAAAATCCTCTGACAGCATCCGCATGTAACCTGCGAGGACTATAAGGCCTGTATTTTCTTTTTTAAGCGCTTTCAATATCTCCGTTTCAAAATCTTTCTTTGTCTTAAAATTCTTGCTTTCAACCACGAGCGTCCGTATGCCTGCGTCTTTTGCCCTCGTGATGGCATAGCAGCCGGGCGCATCAGAGACGACAAGTTTTATATCGGCTTTTATACGGCCTTTTTTTTGGCTATCTATTATAGCCTGCAGATTCGTGCCGTTACCTGAGCAAAAAACAGCTATATTCACCCCGCTCTTCCTTTCTTGTTCACCATAAGTCTTAGGAAGGGCGGGGTTCATATAAAAACCTCCTCTATCTTCTTTAAGATATCTCTTTTGGAAGCTGCGCCTACCATCCTGGCTACCTCTCCGCCGTTATTGAAAAATATAAGCGTAGGTATATTCATAACGCTGAAGCTGGTTGCCGTGTCCATGGCATCGTCTATATTAAGTTTAGCGACCTTATATTTGCCTCTATATTCGTCCGCTATCTCTTCAACCGTGGGCGCGAGCATTTTACACGGCATGCACCACGTGGCCCAAAAATCCACGATCACAGGATTATCCGACTTCAACACAACCTCTTTAAAATTATTGTCATTTAACTCTAGAACATTTCCTGCCATATTTTCCCTCCCTGCTTTCTATGTTCGTTGTTCGTCGCTCGATGTTCGTCGCTCGTGACTCGCGGTTCGTCGTTCGATTACGATTCACGAATCACGAACGACGAGTGACGACACTATGTTTTTACTATGCATTTTGTAGGGCATTTTTCAATAACCGCCTGCCAAGGCGTATCAGGTTTTGCCCTGCTGTAATCCGCCCTGGAAAGATTATTTTCCACCAAAAACACGCCTCCTGATAACTTCTCGCAAATCCTGCATCCTATGCACCCTGCGGGGCATATAGATTTTACAACAGCTCCTTTATCATGTGAAAGGCATTTTACATAAACTTTATCATCTGCATTCCCCAAAATAATTATTTTTTTAGGGCATGCCCCGACGCATTTACCGCAGCCGGTGCATTTAGACCCGTCGACTACCGGTATATCATTCCCGTTTAAATGGATCGCGTCAAAAGGGCATATCTCCACGCAATCCCCGAAACCAAGACAGCCGAATCTGCATTCTTTATTGCCGCCGGCTAATAAATTGGCCCCTGCGCATTTTTTTAAACCGCTATATTCATATTTATCCGAAGACCTTTTGCCTCCGTTGCATCTTACGCGGGCTATCTTTTTCTTTTTTACCTTTATACCCACCCCTAGAATACCGGCAATCTTATCGTAAACCTCCTGGCTGCCGGGCGCGCAGGCCGTAACCTCGGCCTTTCCGCCTACTATCGCCTCTGCTAAATTGGCACATCCTGCCATGCCGCAGGCCCCGCAATTAGCTCCGGGGAGGGCGTGTATTACCATATCTATCTTAGGATCCACATCAACCCTGAAAATCTTTGAGGCATACGCGAGCCCCAGGCCGAATAAAAGCCCCATTATTGACATTGTTAAAATAGGTATTAGCATATTTAAAACCTAAATCCGCTGAAGCCCATGAAAGCCATTGACATGAGCGATGCGATTATAAACGCGATCGGCGCGTTCTTAAAAGACGGCGGTATATCGCAGAGCTCAAGCCTCTCTCTTATCCCGGACATAAAGAGCATCACAAGTATATAACCCAGGCCCACGCAAAAACCCTGCAAGGCCGATAAAGTAAAGCTGGTTAACATATTAATTCCCGGCTTAAAAAACATCTCACTGTTTAAAACAGCTACTCCAAACACTGCGCAATTTACCGTGATGAGCGGAAGATATATCCCCAGAGTCCTGTAAAGCGCCCGGCTGAATTTTTTTATGACCATCTCTACAAACTGGACAAACGAAGCGATCACCAGGATGAAGGAGATTGTCCTTAAATATTCTATATGGCAAGGGACTAGTATAAAATTATAAATAGCCCAGGTGATTATTGAAGCGCACGTTGTTACGAACGTAACAGATATCCCCATATAAAGAGCGGGTTTGGTTTCTTTTGAAATACCTATAAATGAACATAACCCCAGGAACTTAGAAAGTATAAAATTATTTATAAATATAGCACCTATTATTATCGACAAAAACATCGTAAGATCCATTACGCAGCGCTCCTTCTCTTAGAGAGAAAATTAATGCCGCCTATTAAAAGCCCTATCACTAAAAGCGCGCCGGGCGCTAAAACCAGATACAAAACAGGCTCAAAACCCTTTATAATCAGAAGTCCGAAAAGGGTGCCGCTCCCAAGTATCTCCCTTATGCTAGCAATAAGTAAAAGAGCTAACGTAAAACCAATACCCATTCCCAGCGCATCAAGTAGTGAACTGAACACGCCTTGTTTGCATGCAAACGCCTCTGCCCTTCCGAGCACAATGCAGTTTACGACAATAAGCGGCACGAATATCCCCAGCGCCTTCGAAAGCTCAGGCGCATATGCCTTCATCATAAGCTCAACGATCGTGACAAATGTAGCTATTATAACAATAAAACACGGTATCCTGATCTGGTCAGGTATAAATTTTCTGACTAAAGATATAATGATATTTGAGCCTATTAAAACAAAAGTAGCTGCAATCCCCATGCCCATACCGTTAATTACGCTTGTGGAAACAGCGAGCGTAGGGCAAAGCCCAAGTACCAGCCTGAAAGTAGGATTTTCGCTCCCGATGCCTTTAAAAAATTCCTTAAATAAATTTTTCATAGTACTCTCATAACAATATTGTCCGAGCGAGCCCCTCGGCTCCGCTCGGGGTAAACTCCGCGGGTCGAGAACCTTTTAGAACTTCTCGACTTTGCTACCATGCTAAATTCTTTATGTCCGCTCGAAGAATATTATATGGCTTTTTTAACAACCCCATATTTTTTTGTTTTTGTAAACCTATCTATCACCGGGACTGCCGCGTTCATGAATAATATTGAGTAGCAAACGCCTTCCGGATAACTGCCTCTTAATCTTATTACGGCGGTAAGTATCCCGCAACCGATACCGAAAATAATCTTGCCTTTTTTAGTGAGAGGCGAGGTCACGTAATCGGTCGCCATAAAAAAAGCTCCCAGGATAATCCCGCCGGCCAGTATATTAAAAATAAAATCCCCTTTAAAAAATCCTTCTTTTCCGAATATCCATGTAATAATGCCGAGCGTCCCTATAAAACTCAGTGGTATGTGCAGAGAAATTATTTTTTTAGCCAATAAAAACAGCGCGCCTATGACCAATGCTATCACGCACACCTCGCCTATAGAACCTGCCCTGTTCCCGAGAAAAAGATCCATATAAGTAAAATGCGCCGCTGTTTCTTTAGCCAAAGGTGTCGCGCTGGATATCGCGTCAGGCCACCACCTAGGATTTTTCCATGTGGTCATATAAACAGGCCATGAAATTTGTAAAAACGCCCTTCCTACAAGAGCTGGATTAAATATATTTTGACCCAGGCCTCCGAAAATCTGTTTTCCTAAAATAACACTTACAACGCCCCCTGCAATAGGTATCCAAAAAGGTATTTGAGGCGGAAGATTATACGCGAGAAGCAGCCCTGTCAATATGGCGCTTCCGTCTAAAACTGTTTTTGGATCTCTGTTTCTGAATTTTAAAAATAACGCCTCTGTAAAAATACAAGATAAAATTGACAGGATTATTACATTCAGGCTTGATATGCCATATATATATACTCCGGCTATGCCTGACGGGATAAGAGAAATTACCACAGTCCACATGATCTTTTTTGTGGTCTGGCCTGATTTAATATGCGGACTTGGGGAGACAGTAAGTTTATTCATCGCGATTATTCAATATTTTCAATCCTTGAGATTTGATGGAATCTAGTACTGCCCTGGAAGATATAGTTGCGCCTGTAATTGCCTGAATTCCTTCTTTGGATAATTCTAACTCTTTTATATTTCTATTTATGAACTGTTCTGTAAAATAAGGGGATATGATTTTCCAGGAATGTTTTTCTTTTTTGAATATTTCTTTTAAAGAGCTGAATAGCGTCCCAGTAGAAACAATTTCCATAATCTTGGCGCCAAGGCCCGGGGTTTCGTTCTGAGAAAGGATCCTTACCCCTGTAATGGTCCCGTCTTTTTTAATCCCCGCCATTGTTTCTATAACGCTCGAGTAGCCATACTTTTTAGCAATATATATGTATCCCTGCGGTTCCGGGCAGCTTCCTTTGAACACTTTTCTGTATTTTACTACTCCGCCTTTTTTTACAATCTCTATCCTATCTCCTATTGTCTCAGGCATTACCTGTTTAAGAGCTTCTTCCTGAATCATGCTCTCTTGTTTTTGTATCCTGGATTTTGTCAGGCTATAAGTCCCGGCTAGAATAGATGCTGCTATTAAATTAACAAGAAATAAAATAAACGCGAATTTTAAAATAGTTTTCACCCAGCTCTTCCTTCCTAATATTTATCCCAGCCCAAAGGAAGGGCTGGGTTCATCGCCTTTTTATCTTTAATTTCGCAAGTTTTATAAGCTGCACAAGCGGTATCTTAGACGGACATACAAAACTGCAAGACCCGCATTCAATACAATCAAGAGGGTCATAAGAACCAGCTATGTCAAATCTCTCTTTTTTAACGCTGAGCCCTATGGCGCAAGGCATAAGGCCCAGAGGACAAGCCTCAATGCACCTGGAACACCTGATACAGCCAAGCTCTTCTTCTTTCACTTTGAACTTTTTATCAAGGGCCAGGATGCCGGATGTACCTTTAATAACAGGCGCGTTCAGATTAAATTGAGCCACTCCCATCATGGGGCCGCCCATTATAATTTTATATACGCCGGCCTTGGGGCTTAACCCGCAATAGTCAAGAATATCTTTTATCGGAGTCCCTATCCTTGTTAAAATATTTTTTGCTATGCTGGGAAAACTGCCTGACACCGTTATGACTCTTTCATACAAAGGCTTTCTTAAATAAACCGCTTCATAGACAGCAAAAACCGTCTGCACGTTATTTACAACAACCCCTATATCAAGAGGCAGGCCCCCTGAAGGCACTTCTTTATCCAATAACGTCTCTATAAGCTGTTTCTCCCCTCCCTGTGGATATCGCGTCTTCAGATTCACCATATTTATCCTGCAATTTTCATCTTTTATTCTGAACAATGCGCTCTTTATGTTCTCTATCGCGTCCAGCTTATTTTCTTCTATGCCTATAATTATATCTTTAACCCCTAGAACCTTTGCCATTAATTGAGCGCCTAAAATTATTTCTTTCGGTTTCTCCAGCATCAAGCGGTGATCGCATGTTAAAAAAGGTTCGCATTCCGCGCCGTTTATAATAAGCGTATTTATCTTCTTAGCCGGCGGAGGGTTTAACTTTACGGATAATGGAAACGCGGCGCCTCCCATGCCAACGATACCGGCTTCCCTTATTAAAGCTGCTATTTCTTCTTTTGATAAAGCGGATACGTCTTTGGCAGGTATCGAATCCAAAGACGCTTTCGTATCTTGCCCGTCTGATTCCACTATAATCGCTTTGGAAATACCTATTATAGGGTGAGGGCTTTCTTCAATCGCGATAACCCTGCCGGAAATACTTGAATGCAGGTTCGCGGAAATAAACCCTTTTGCATGCGCTATCAGGGATCCTGTTTTAACGCTGTCGCCTGCATTAACCGCAGGCTCTGAGGGGGCCCCTGCATGCTGGGATAAGTGCAATATCGCTCTCTTTGGGAGCGGGGCCTGCTCTATTTTCTTATTCTTTGTTATATTTTTAAAATCAGGCGGATGTATAAAATTTAAGCTCGTCATATTTATGTATTATACAAAAAAACCGGTTTCTTGACAACCTTTTTAAGTTCAGGTATACTCTCTCTTATAGGAGGTTAAAATGGGTATCGGAGACTTCGGAAAATGCTGCACAGATTGTCAGATTTATTGGACATGCGAAACCAAGTGGTATAGAGGCGAGCGGCACGAAGACGATATATGCTGCCCTACCTGCAATTACTATTCAACCTGTAAGGCATCAAGCAAATCCAAAAAGAAACAGAAATAAATGGCCCTTCGGAAAGTTTTTCTTTGTATAAAAGGGCCATCCTGAGCGGAGCGAAGGATCTCTAAACCTTATCTTCTTCTTTCTCCAGTTTTATTAATTTCACTAAACCTATAATAGAAAATAACATTCCTATTATAATAAGGACCCAGCCCCTTTCCACCTTTTCTGCGGCCAGAGACGCGAAGAACATAAACAAAATAAATCCAGCGTGCATTATTATTTCCAGAGAACTGAAGATCCTGCCTCTCATCTCATTCGGCATCACTTCATGAAGCAGTGTGTTGGAAGATACTATTATCGGCGCGCTAAAAATCCCGAGTGCTATGGACAACACACCGGCTATAAAAAAAGAAGGTATAAACTTAAGGCAGGCGGCGAAAATAACTATTATCAATCCTGCGGTCAGCAATCCGAAATTGATCACTTTTCTTTTTGAAAACTTCGAACCAAACCTTCCGTATATAACAGACCCCAGGAACAACCCCATTCCTAAAAACATTACAAGAAAACCAAGATGTTCAGTAGATGAACGCAGCGCCTCCTGTATGAACACTATTATTACAATGTAAATGGAGCCGGCCCCTGCCATGAGAAGAAACATGGTATTTGCGACCATCTTCACGTCCTTGTGGCTCCTCAAATACATCAGGCCTTCTTTTATGTCTTCTATAATAGTTTTCCGAGCGATGTCAGCGAGCTTTACGCCAGCCCTGGCAGATTCTATGTTTTCTTTTAATTTAACAACTACGAAAAATAGAAGTGCCGCGGATATAAAATAACTTATTGAGTCTATATAAAATCCTGCCTGAGGCCCGAATGCCGCAACTATCAAGCCGCTGAATCCGAAACTTACTATTGTGGCAATCATCATGGTAGTGGACGACAGAGAATTTGCCAGAAGCAGTTTGTCTTTATGCACAATATCAGGGATTATGGAAAGCTTTGAAGGCAGGAAAAATCTCGTGACAGAAAAAATTATGAATACGACTATATAGATAGGCACCATGCTGGTGGAATATTTAATAATAAGAGGAAGTAAAACCACCAGGCCGCCTCTTATAAGATCGCACGTGATCATGGTGGTTTTTCTATCCCATCTATCTACATATATACCTGCTATAGGTCCTATAATAAATACCGGGAGTATCGTAAAAGAGAGCAATTTCGCCAACTCTATGGTAGAGCCGGGCGTACGGAGATACACAAGGCCTATCAAGGCCATCTGATCCAGCCTGTCCCCGAAGTTTGAAACTATCTGGGCAAACCAGAGAAGGAAAAAATTTCTATCTTTTAAGAGTTCTCTTACGTGGGCCATAGGAAAATTCGGAGCCGATGAGTGGATTTGAACCACCGACCTGAGCTTTACGAAAGCCCTGCTCTGCCAGCTGAGCTACATCGGCATAATCAATAAATATCATATGTAACAGTTCAGTTGTAGAAGAACTCTGACGAGACGCGTTGTCTGGAGCAGCGAAGCGAGCTTCAGCGGGCTTCGCGTAGATAAGCTTTGGCGCGGAGCTTCCTT
>PEUD01000114.1:0-15859 GCA_002780805.1 Candidatus Omnitrophica bacterium CG02_land_8_20_14_3_00__42_8
AAATTCACTACCTTCAATGGTATTGTTATTTCAAAAACCAGCAACACTAAAAGAACATTATGCCCGCAATGACAAGTTATTTAGTGCGTTTGTATTAATTCCCCGCCGCCTACCTTTGTAACCGTTACTTCATTTCCGCAGACATTGCATTTGTATTTTTCCCCGGTATTTTTTACTGCCATGCGAGCCTCCTTGTTGTTTATCATTATATCACGCACGAATCCGATAAAAAATCACTTTTCCATTCCTATTATTGGTGGTATCCTGTTAATGATGAATGACATATATGGCGCCAATAAAATGACAATCATAGAGCACCTGGAAGAATTGCGCAGGCGCATCATAATAAGCCTGATTTTCTTTGCGGCGGCGGCTGTCTTTTCTTTTGTATTCGTGGATAAGATTTCCGATATCCTGAGATTGCCCGCGTCCGGCATCATAGAAAATTTTATATTTGTCACCCCTACAGAAGTATTTGCCGCATATCTGAGGATATCCATTCTTTCCGGTTTTGTGATCTCCCTGCCGTTTGTTTTATACCAGCTCGGGGCGTTTCTCGGCCCGGCAATATCGTCCGATAAGAGAAATTCCGTGTTTATGTGGCTCGTGATATCGTTTTTGCTTTCTATAATAGGAATTATGTTTTCTTATTTTCTCGCTCTGCCGTTTGCGCTGAAATTTCTTGTCAATTTTGCCGGCGGCGTGGCAGTTCCAATGATAAGTATAGGCAGGTATTTTTCATTCGCAGGTGCCCTTTTATTGGTAGGCGCGGGCGTATTCCAGATACCCGTTATCATGGGGCTTTTATCGAGCGTAGGGATATTGAATTCGCATTTTTTCCGCAAAAACCGCAAGTATGCAATAGTGGTTATTTCTATAATATCAGCCATTATCACGCCCACGCAGGATGTATTTAATATGCTTATTTTTGCCCTGCCGATGTGGGCGCTTTATGAAGTCGGGATATTGATATCGTGGATAATAGAAAAAAGGAGAGCCGGCCGATGAAAGGATCTGTTTTTGAAAGACTGCCGAATAAAAAAATCTCAAGAAAAGGATTTGTAAAGCTTTGCGGCATAGGCATGGCTAGCCTGGCTTTGGATAATGCCTTATTGAAATTTGCTTTTGGCCGGGACGATGTTTCTACCGGAAGGGTTGTTAAGAGGATAAAAGGCCTGCATGATTTAGTCGCGGCAGATGGAATTGATCCTTACGCGATTACGGTCAAGGCCGTGGAAGCAATGGGCGGCATGGGAAGGTTTGTAAAGAAAAACAGCGTCGTGCTTATAAAGCCTAACATAGGGTGGGACCGCTCTCCTGAACAGGCAGGCAATACAAATCCCTATGTAGTGGGCGCTCTGGTGGACATGTGTTTTAAGGCAGGGGCAAAAAGAGTGAATATATTTGATAATACCTGCAATGACTCAAAGCGTTGTTATGAAAATAGCGGGATAGAAAAAATCGCAAAGGAAAAAGGCGCGAACGTTTATTTTGTGGATGACTGGAATGTCGTGAAGGCGAAGTTTAGTTACAAAAGCCCGATGGAAGGCTGGCCTATTTACAGGGATGCCCTGGAATGCGATACGTTTATAAATGTCCCGGTGTTAAAACATCACGGCCTGACAGGCCTTACCCTTTCAATGAAAAACCTCATGGGGATTTGCAGCGGCAACCGGGGATTGATACACTTTGACATAGGGGCAAAACTGGCTCATTTAACAGATTTTATCAAACCTGACCTGACTGTGATAGACGCTTACAGGGTGCTTAAAAGAAACGGCCCTACAGGCGGGGATCTGGCTGATGTTTTTGACATGAAGACCATTATAGCAGGCACAGACCCTGTTTTATGCGATGCGTATGCGGCCAAATTAATGGATAAGGATCCTTTATCCATCAGCGGCATAAGCCAGGGCGTGAAATATAATATTGGAAGCGCTGATATTGCAAAAGCAGATGTATTAATCATTAATGCTTAACCGTTTTCGACTCCGTGAGTCGCCGTACGGCGGCTCACGGAGTCGGATAGGTCTATATGAAAAAATTAATTTTAGCTAGAAGATTCAGCCAGGTATTTTTCCTGTCGTTATTTATCTATATCCTTTGGTCAACCGGCCGCACCGCTTCGCTTTTCAAAATAGACCCGCTCATAGCCATATTAACCTCTATAAGCGAAAGAGTAATCATACCCGGGATAATATTTTCCATAGCGATGCTGCCTCTGACTTTTATATTCGGCAGGTTTTTCTGCGGATGGGTTTGCCCCATGGGAAGCATTATTGACGGCCTGGGAATCAAGGCAAAAAATAGGCCCCTGAATCTATCGCGGATAAAATATTATATATTCGGTTTCATTGTTGTGCTGGCGTTTTTTGAGATACAGATCGCGTGGGTTTTTGATCCGCTGGTTATCACGGCAAGGTTTATCTCCTTGAATTTTATCCCATCTTTTACCCTGGCTATGGACAGGGCGTTTATTTTCCTTATAAAGCTCCTGAATTTTTACGCCCCTTTGTATGATTTTTATCGCGGCCTGAAATCTTCCGTACTGGGAGTAAAAATATATTATTTTCCGCATAGCGCGGTTACCATGGGATTTTTTCTTGTTATCTGCGCGTTTCTATTTATAACAAAAAGATTCTGGTGCCGCGTCCTTTGCCCTTTGGGAGCCATGTATGCCATTATTGCGAAGTTTTCTATATTAAGAAGGCGCGTTGATGAATGCGGCCGTTGCATGAAATGTAAAATTAACTGCCGCATGTCCGCGATAAACGAAGACATGAGTTACAAAAAAGAGGAATGCGTGCTTTGCATGGACTGCATATATGATTGCCCGGTCCGCGGAACCAGGTTTGGATGGCCTGTAAAAGCGGCCAAAGAACAGGGTAAGGCCGCGATATCCCGCAGGGATTTTTTATTTTTAATAGCATCTTCTTTTTTATTGTCAGGTTTTAAAAATAAAGGAGCCTCTGGCGCGGGTAAAAAATTAATCAGGCCTCCGGGAGTATTAAGCGAACGCGAATTTTTAAATAAATGCGTGAGGTGTGGGAATTGCATGAGGGTCTGCCCCACTAATGGCCTTCAGCCTGTTATATTTGAATCAGGTTTCAGCGGGATATGGGCCCCGCATCTCGTCCCGGAGATAGGATACTGCGAATATAACTGCAATTCATGCGGAAACGTCTGCCCTACGGCTGCGATTCCAAAATTTAGCCTGGCCCGGAAAAAGGAACAGAAACTGGGGCTTGCTTATATAGACAAAGATATTTGCCTGCCATGGTCGCAGAACAAAGAATGTATTGTGTGTGAGGAACATTGCCCTGTATCAACAAAGGCTATCAAGACTTACGAAGAGATCATCGGCGGAAAAAAGATCAAAAAACCTTATGTGGACGCTTCTTTATGCGTAGGCTGCGGTATCTGTCAGAACAAATGCCCCACTAGGCCTGAAAGGGCTATCAAAATTTCACCGTAAGGCTATGAATTTAACCAAAAAGGCTTGTTGTTATTTTCGCTGATCATTTTCAAAACTACGTCTACGATGTCTTTGTCGTATTTAGAACCCACATTTTCTTTTAATTCCTTCAAGGTAATGTCCATCCCTAAAGCCTGCCTGTAAGGCCTGTGCGATATCATGGCTTCCAGGACGTCGCATATGGCCAGGATCTTCGCTTCAGGTAGAATTTTATCCGATAAAAGGCCTCTCGGGTAGCCTTTCCCGTTGAGCCTTTCGTGGTGCTGGTATATCGTTTCAGGGAGCTGGGAAGGGAATGAGTAAGGCTTCAGCATGTTGTAACTCTGCTGCACGTGCTCCTGCACCATTTTATATTCCAGGTCAGAGAGTTTCCCTGGTTTATTGAGTATCTCAAGCGGTATGAGTATCTTGCCTATATCGTGCAGCTCCGCGGACATCTTTAATTCCAGGATCCTATTTTTTTCCCATCCGAGCTCTTTGGCGATTCTTTCTGCGATCAGGGATACGCGCCTTGTGTGGCCGAATGTGTAAGGGTCTTTAGTTTCCAGTATTTTATCCAGGACCTTGAGCGAATTCATTATCATCTCCAGGTTTGTGCGTTCGGTATTGTCATAAGCTGTGATATCTCTTGTGACACCAAGTGTGCCTATAACCCTGCCCTTTTTATTTTTTATAGGGATTTTTGTAGTGGTGACGCAGTTATACGTGCCGTTAGGTAAAAGCGTGCGTTCGATCTTACCTATAATAGGCTTGCCGGTTTTAAGCACATAGGTGTCGTCCTCAAACATCCTCTGGGCCTGGTCTTTGGGGAAGAAGTCAAAATCAGTCTTGCCTATGATGTCTTCAATGGGCAGTTTAAAGCCTTCAGCGTAGAACCTGTTTACTCTTATGATCCTGTTTTTATCATCCTTAAAATAGATAGCGTCAGGGATGTTATCCAAAAGGATCTGCAGAAGCTTTCTTTCAAGGGAAATAGTTCTCTTGAGGTCTTCGTATGATTTACGGTTTTTTTTGTGTTTTGGCTTGGATTTTATATTTTTCATAAGGAATTATACTATATCATATAATTTGCAAAAAATCAATGATATGAGGTAAAATAGTTTTATGCTTAAAATTGGTAAATTAAAATTAAAGTCAAATCTGATTCTCGCACCCATGGCCGGCGTAAGCGACCTGCCATTCAGGCTCTTAAACCGCAGGTTTGGCTGCGAGCTCGCCTTTATAGAAATGATCAATGTCAGGTCTCTGAGCTATAAGATGCGTAAGACAAAGAAGATGCTTTCCGCGAGCCCTAAGGACAGGCCGCTTGGCATACAGATCATAGGCTGCGAAGAAGAATTTATATCGAGGGCATTAGATGCGCTGGACTCTTACGAATACGATGTTTTGGATTTTAACGCAGCCTGTCCTGTGAAAAAAGTTGCGCGCCGCGGCGAAGGCGCTGCATTATTAAAAAATCCTAAAAAGCTGAATAAGCTTTTAAAGATTATTGTCAAAAATTCCGTCAAGCCTGTTACTGTAAAAATCCGCACAGGCTGGGGCAAGGATTCTATAAACGCAAAAGATGCCGCACTTTTTAGCCAAGACGCAGGCATAAGCGCTTTATTTATCCACGGGAGAAACAGGGAGCAGGGTTATAGCGGAGAAGTGAATTATGGCGTTATAAAGGATGTAAAAAAGGCATTGGATATACCTGTTATCGGAAGCGGGGATGTGTTTAGTCCGGAGCTGGCTAAAAAAATGCTGGATGAAACCGGCTGTGACGGCCTGCTCGTGGCGCGCGGGGCGCTCGGAAATCCGTGGATATTTAAAGAGATAAAGGGATTCCTTAAAAATGAAAAGATTATTAAACGGCCGGCTCAAAATGAGATAGCCGATGTAATATTGGAGCACCTTGATGCCTGTATTGATTTTTACGGCCCAATCCATGGCGTCAAAAAGTTCCATAAATTTTTCGGATGGTACACAAAAGGCGTTCAGAATGTCAGGGCCTTAAGGGAAAAATCATTCCGCGTGAAGACCAAAGATGAGATGTTTGAAATCATCCGGGCTTTTAGAAAATTGACCAATGGTTAGTATGGTGGTATAATTAAATGAAGCCCGCGTAAAAAAAGGAGGAGGCATGTATTCTTACAAAAAAATAGGCCTTGTCAATACTAAAGAGATGTTCAAAAAAGCAATGGCAGGTAAATATGCGATCCCTGCTTATAATTTCAATAACATGGAGCAGCTGCAGGCTATAATTACCGCGTGCATCGAAACAAAATCTCCGGTTATACTGCAGGTCTCTTCCGGAGCCAGGAAATACGCGAACCAGATTTTATTGAGGCACATGGCAATGGGCGCTATGGAAATAATAAAAACAGCCGGATCTAATATTCCTGTGGCCCTGCACCTGGACCACGGCGACACATATGAACTCTGTGTGTCCTGCGTAGAATCAGGGTTTTCTTCCGTGATGATAGACGGCTCTGCCCATAAATTCGAAGACAATGCTGCCCTCACTAAAAAGGTAGTTGAATACGCCCACAAGTATGACGTTACCGTGGAAGGAGAGCTCGGCGTATTGGCAGGTATAGAAGATAAAGTGAGCCATGAAGCAAGCCATTATACCCATCCTGAAGAAGTCGAGGAATTTGTGAAAAAAACAGGTGTTGATAGCCTCGCGATTTCAATAGGCACATCCCACGGCGCTTATAAATTTAAATTAAAACCAGGAGAGAGCGTTCCGCCACTGAGATTTGACATATTGGAAGAGGTTGAGAAAAGAATACCGGGTTTTCCCATAGTTCTGCATGGAGCGAGCTCTGTGCCCAGAGAATATGTGGACATTATAAATAAATACGGCGGAAAACTTGAAAATACAGCGGGCGTTCCTGAAGAACAGTTGAGAAAGGCCGCCACTTCCTCGGTCTGTAAAATTAATATTGATTCAGACGGCCGCCTCGCGATGACAGCGAAGATACGCGAGGTCTTTGTTCTCAGTCCTAAAGAATTCGACCCGCGTAAATACCTTGGGCCTGCAAGAGACGAGCTTATAAAAATGTATAAACACAAGAACGAACACGTGCTCGGTTCTGCAGGAAAAGCGTAGTTCTCGATTTCACCCCGCCCTTTCCGAAGAAAGGGCGGGGCTTCGCTCGAACAATATTCTTCGAGCGAGGCTGCATAGCAGCCGAGTCGAGAAGTATACTATTTATGATAAATAAGATAGCTCTAATAGCAGGCATAATCCTTCCTCTCTGGAATATCCCGCTTATTGTGCGGATTATAAGGCGGCGTTCGTCCAAAGATCTCAGTATTTTCTGGGCGCTGGGCGTATGGGTTTGCTTCTTAGCCATGTTTCCATCGGGTATCAGGAGCCGGGACATAATCTATAGAACATTTACCTATGTAAATTTTTTCTTCTTCACGCTTGTAATGGTTTTTACAGTACTATTCCATAAGTAATAAGTGAAGATCATACCTATATTTATCCCGCATTCCGGTTGTCCGTATAGATGCATATATTGTGATCAGCATAAGATATCAGGAACTATCAATGCCCCTTGCCCGGAAGAAATAAAATCCATTATAGAAAGAAATCTTAAAACAATCCATGGGAACGAAAGAGTGGAGGCGGCTTTTTTCGGAGGCACCTTTACGCTCTTGCCTGAATCCATCCAACAAAAATATCTCGAAGCGGTTTGGCCTTACGTAAAAAATCAAAAAATAGCAGGCGTCCGCATGTCCACTCATCCCGAAGCGGTTACTGAAAGCTCCATGAGACTGTTTAAAGAAAAAGGCGGGCGCCTGGTAGAGCTTGGTGTCCAGTCGCTCGATAGAGATGTTTTAAAAAAGGCGAAACGGGAGATGGATTTTAATACGATTAAAAAAGCAGCCGGTATTGTAAAAAAATCAGGCCTGGATTTAGGCGTACAGGTAATGCTCGGGCTTCCGGGAGACACTCTCCAAAAATCAATAAAGACAGCTGAAAAACTAGCAGGATTAAAACCGAAAACAGCCCGCATATATCCCACGATTGTTTTAAAAGGCACGGGGCTTGGGGATTTATTCAAACAAGGCGGATACAAACCGCTCTCTACAGAAGACGCGATAGAATGGTCTGCGAAAATTTCTGATATATTTGAAAATGCCGGAGTAAAGGTCATACGCATAGGGCTTCATCCCTCAGAGGGCTTAAATTTAAAAGGGGCGGTTCTCGCGGGGCCATATCATGTGAGTTTTGGGGAAATGGCCCGTTCGCGCCAGATGCGGAATAAAATAATAAATATTTTAGGCGCGGAGAAAATACTTAACCGGAGGGTAATAGAAATCCGCGCGCCGGAAAAATTATTTAATTTTATATCAGGGCATAAAGGCCTGGAGAAAAAGTATCTGGAAGACTATTATGGGGCTAAGGTTATTCTTCGAGCGCAGTCGAGAAGAATAACTGTTGCAGATAAAAGAAAAACCATAGCTATCATTGATCCCAGGATGCCGCCCATGGCAAAACTTAGATTAAAGAAAATGGGATATTATGTAGCAGAAACACCTCTGCATCCCAGGTTAGCCGGTCCTGTCCAAGGCCACCCTGATATGATGTTGTTCTCTCGCGGTAAAAAGGTTATTTACGAGCCGCGTTTGGAAATGCTGGCCCGGCTCTTAAGAGATAACGGTTATGACTGCATTAAAGGCGAAAGGATAAAATCTTCCGGATATCCTGAAAACATTATTTATGACGCGTGCAGCATTGGGAAGTACATAATCCGCTATGACGGCAAGGTCGAGAAAAACATCGAGAGTTTAAAAGCAAAATTCATAAAAGTTAAACAGGGTTACGCGAAATGTTCTATAGTGCCGATAGATGAAAAAAGCATTATTACATCGGATAAAGGCATTTATGATAAATGTTGTGTAGGGGCGGTCAGTGGCCGCACCCTACTTATAAAACCAAGCCATATAAAATTACCCGGCTATAAAACCGGATTCATAGGCGGCGCTTCAGGCAGCCACAAAGATAAAATATTTTTTACAGGCTCGCTAAAAACTCATCCTGACGGCAAATTAATAAGGGAATTTATAGAGAAAAGGGGTAAAAAGATAGTAGAATTATACAGCGGCCCGCTCTACGACGCAGGAAGTATTTTATTTTTTGAACCATTTACACCGCGTAGGTGGGGTTTAAACCCCACCTACGCGGTGGAGGCGGTTTAGCACATCACGATCTTAGCTGGTTTAAAGCCGTTGAAGTTAGGCACGGCGCTCGCGCACGAATAAGCGCCTATATTTTTTACATACACCACGTTGCCCACATCAAGTTCAGGAAAGTCTTCGCTCAAAGAAATCGTATCGAATGAATCGCACGTAGGCCCTGCCAGGGTGCTCAAGAATCTTTGGCCCCTGTTTAAAGTCTTGAATTCATATTTGCAGTGATCGAATACTATGCCGGAAAAATCTCCATACAGGCCGTCATTTAAATAGTAATAATTTTTATTATTTCTGAAAGCCCTTCCTATCACCTGTGTTATCAATATCCCTGCAGGGCCAGCGAAGAACCTGCCCGGTTCAGCTATGAATTTCACGTTTTTATCAAAAAGCCTCTGCATTTTTTTTCTTATCTGGGTTGCCATGCGTTCAAATGTAAGGTGGTTATCATGTTCAAAATGTTTTATGGGAAAACCGCCGCCTATATCCAGTATATTTAAGAATATCCCGGATTGTTTTGCTTCGTTGAATATCGCGGAAGATATCTCAAGGGCCTGCAGATAATTTTCAGCATTAGTGCATTGCGATCCGACATGGAAACTCACGCCTATGGGTTTTAATCCTAACGACCTCGCTTTTTTGAGCAGCGATATTGATTGTTCTGGATCCGCGCCGAATTTTAGGGAGAGTTCTACGATACTGCCAACGTTTGCCACTTTTATTCTTATAATGACTTTTGCCCCGGGGCAATATTTTGCGATCTTGTATAATTCTGGCTCATTATCAAAGGTCATGAGCTTTACTTTTTTCTTGTGGACTATTTTTATATCTTCGTTGGATTTTATGGTGTTGGCGAATATTATTTTTTCAGGGCTCGCGCCGAGTTCCAAAACTGTATTCATCTCGTTCGCGCTTGCCACGTCAAAACCCGCGCCTAATTCAATAAACTTTTTAATAATCCCGGGATACGGGTTTGCCTTTATCGCGTAGTATGGCGTGACTTCCGGAAGTGTTTTGCGGAAAATCCTGAATTGTTTCTCAAGCGTGTCTTCCTGTATGAGCATGAGAGGAGAGGAATGCTTCTTGAGCATTCTGCGTATCAGATTTTCTATGCCGCCTGATTTTTTTTTCATGATTGAGACGCAAGGAATGTCGTGAACTGCCAGACGTTCCTGTCCTTAGGTTTTTTAAGGCCCAGCGTACTGAAGGTCTTATTATAATTTTTAAGCGGTGTCCAGTCAACCGGTTTTGAAATAAAAGGCCCCAGATACGGCTTTGCTGTTTTCATTATGACTTCGTGCGGCAGATCGTCTGGCAGGTTAAAACCCTTATTCGGATTTTCAATCATCCACCTGACAGCGGCCACTACTGAGATAGCGACCTGCAGTGTGGTGGCGTTTTGGTTGGGGACGAGTTTTCTCGCTTCTTCAATGTCCAGCAGGCTCCCTGTCCACCACGATTTAAAATCATGGCCCATTAATAGCACGCCTAATCTGTCTTCGCCTTTTATAATCTCATTGTTCATTATTCTTTGTTTTTCCTGGAGATTATATCTTCTCATCTCCAGCTCGTGCAGCGAATTTATGGCGGCGTCGCATGGACAATACGCGTAATGCACCGTCGGCCTGTAAATGGCTTTTCCTTTATTGTTCCAGACCGTGAGCCTGTCCGAGATTCCGAATGCCTCGCCGTGCCTGATGGCCATGCCTACTATCTCGCAATCAGGCACCCAGGACCTGACCCGCGTATTTACTCCCATGTTCTCTATGCATATCTGGTTTTTTGGGCCTTTCTTGTGAAAACACGCTCCTTTGGGAATATTTCTTTCATGCGTTCCCCAGCCTATCTCCGCTGGCGCGATGCCTTCTTCGAAAAATCCCTCAATACTCCACGTATTTACAAATTCATCGACTTCTTTCGGTTTATAAGTTATCTGAGTGTCGCGCTCGCTTATATGTATGACCTTTGTGCCAGAGATCATTGCTAACATAGGATAATCTTTTTCATCCAGCGCTTTTTTCAATATTTTTACCCGTTTATTTATTGATTTTGTAGGGACAGAACATTGTTCTGTCCCTACAATCTTCTTAGCAATGTCCTCCAGCGCTATTTTTGTAAAGTGCGATACGAGTCCTGGATTTGCGCCGTGGTCTACAATAGCGGTCGGCCCGTTATTCTCGCCCCATTTTTTCAGGAGCTCGCGTATTTCCATCTGCCTTGCGTAAAGCGTCATGTCAATAGGGTTATTATTAACGCTTTTTTTGTAAGGGTCCCACGCTTCAACGGACGTGTTTACGTAAAGCACATGATTATCCCTGCACCACTGAAGCATGGCGATGCATTCTATATTCCACGCCAGGTCTATTATCAAATCCCCGCGCCCGGCGTATTTTTTCAGAAGTTTGTCGTAGTTTTCAGGCGTGACACGGCTGATCACGTATTTTACGCCTTTATCAAGGCTGTCTCTTACACGGGCCCTATTGTCTGCAAAATCCATTATGGTGATATTTTTCGGCGGGGCATCTATGAGCTTTAATATAAGCGGTATCGCGCACTGGGATACGGAACCGCATCCGATAACAAGAATTTTTCCTTTAAACTGCATTGCACCTCCTCAAGGGCAAGTTCAGTCACTGACTTACGTCTTTCAACTAAGTTTACTTTGTTCCGTAAGTCACGACTTCACTTATTCTATCAAAAAAATATTTTTTATCAAATAAAATTTTACAAATGTTTATTTTGACACCTATTATAAAGAGTGATAAACTGTTTCTTGAAAATAAAGATGGGAGGGCGCTATGTTAAAAAAAGGATTTATGTTGGTGGAGCTGGTCTTGGCAACAGTGTTATTAGGTATCATAATAGCTACAGCTGGCATCTATGGGAAATATATTGGGATTATGAATGCAGAGATAGACAAAGCTGCTATAGTTTCAATGGCTAAATTAGGAAGCGGTGTAGAGTATATGGTTCAGAGAATGCTTCATACTGATAAACAGATACCTGATAATGATGGCAAGGGGGTTACCTTTGTAGTTGTCTATGGCGGGGGCAAGAGGACCGCAAAGATCTATTTTGATAGGGCCAATAATCAGATGCTGTATGATTATAATATAGAGGATGATAAACCCGCAAAGGTATTTTTAACGGATATTATTGATGTGACATTTACCAAGGATGCTATTGCGAAGGGAGAGGAACGTTTGGCCATAGAGATAGAAGCGGCCCATAAACCATATCCTGTGAAACTGAGGACCTCGCTTATAGGCAGGAACCGGCCGATACCACAAGGCAAGATTAATTGATACTTCGGCGGCGTTTAAACCGCGCCCTCTTGTCCTAAGCTTGTCGAAGGGTTAGGGCGCGGAAAGCATACGCCGCTCAGTATCAACCCTGAGCAAACCCCGGCTTTTAAGCCGGGGTACGTCGAAAGGGTTGATTTTATGAGAAGCCCGCAAAACAGAATCGGTAGTGTGGCTATAACTGCTGTATTAGGCATAACAGTCACCCTTACATTAGCTGTGCTCCTCCTTTATACATTAGTAAACGCAAAGATTGATGCCTTGCATGGATATAAAGATAGATTTGCGGCATACTACTTATGCGAAACAGGGATTTCTGTTGCAATGTCAGATTTTGCGCAGGGTAAGATTGGAAAAAACCCAGGGCAATGGGCTGAGAGGGATTTTGATTATGAGGTGAACGGAAAGAAATATAAGATTCATTACAACATAAGCAGGCCCTCCGGGGCAGCAAATTATAAAGTAACGAGTTCTGTTAAGTCGCCATACGGCCTCAACAAGACATATTATTTAACCGCTTCTGGGCCAAGGGCTTTCCCTATATTTATAAAAGGTTTTGCGGGCGGAAAATAAGGAGATGATAAAAATGAAAAGAAGAGCATTCTTTTTGATAATCTGTGTCATATTTTTTTGTTTAGGGGCTGTCCTTGGGGTTTTTTCTATCCGTGATGAGCTCAGGGCGTCTTCGCCTGTAGGAGAAATCTCTATGGGAGAACAGCCTGCCAGTGTCTATTACGAAGAACACTGGCAGGCCGTAGGGTCTTATCTAGCTACAGAGGAAGGATATCAGTTTTTTGACCCGTCTACCCATGGCGATACGCCAGTAACCGGCAAGATACAACTTATGCCTATGACGGCTGGAGGGATTCCTATAAACGTCCCATATACAATTTTAGAACCGGATATGGTGATAAGTAAATGGAAGGTTCACGGCCATATACATTTCGAATAATATTATTATTAGGTATTTTTATGTTTGGTTTTATATTAGCCAGGGCCATCGTGTTATCTAAAAATAATAGGCTTGAAAATAGAAGGTTCGATAGTATCCAGGGCAAGAGATTTCTTTCTATAAAAAAGGCAATGGAAGAAGGGAAAAGAGAATATGAGTTTGAAGTCGGTTATAACCCAATCATAGACAAATAACGGAGGATAAGAATTATGTTTAACAAGTTTAAAGATAGGGGGTTAGTTTACTTGTTAATAGTTTTTTCTTTACTGGGAGGTATATCCTTGGTCTTTGAAAACAGGGCCCAGGGGGATGATGCAGGAGACCCGTATACCAATAAATCAGAAGACACGATTGGGGCATGGTATGATGAGACATGGCAGGCCTCAGGATTTTATCGCACCACAAAGGCCGCTGGAGGAGAAGATAAGCTTATATATACCTTCACAACCAAACCAAATACAGACAAGAACCCTACTTATTCTATCCCACCTAAAAAAGAAGGGGATACTATATCCCCGGGAGTTGCCTTATCCTCAGACATGGCAGTGACAGAATGGGAGGTTACAGGCCATTTGCATTTTAAAAGTGGATTATGAGGAAACCCTTTGGCTTTACCCTAATAGAACTTCTTGTAGTTATAGTGATCGTGGGCATATTGGCCTCGATAACTATTGTGGGGTTTTCAAAGCAGATAGAACTTGCAGCTGAGGCGAAGGCCAGGACGAATCTGAAGATTATATGGTCAAACGAAAAAGAATTTTATTCCTTTCAGGGTAGATATACTAAGGATTGGGCGCTTTTGACCATAACAAAACCAATAGATGAAAAATACAACTATGAGATAACCAAGGCGGCAGAGGACGAGCTTGAAATCAAGGCTGACAGAAAAGGCAAGGACAAAGGTTTTGTTATATATACAAATGGAGAGATTGCAAAATTTTAAATTTATAGTAGCCGCAAAGCTTACTCTGCTTAACTTTTCCTATCCAATATCTTATTTACCAATTCTGCGATAAATAAAAGGTCATCGCCTTCCCGCATCTTTATCCTGTGGCTTATATCACCTTCAGCGATCTGCTGTAAGTCTTTTTTGAGCCTGTTTATAGGGCCGATAAGTTTATTAGAGATATAGATCCCGGCTATTAGAAAACCTATAAATATTACAGGAAGTCCCAATGCCATCATCAAATTTATCTTATTAAGAACAGGAAATAAATTATAGGCAATGGGTTCGGGTATCCCAAGCCCCTCGGTTATTATGCTAAATATAAAATAATACATACATAGGCCCATAAACATACTCGGTATTAACATTGAAAATATTAAAAGCAGGGCGTATTTAAGCTGTAATCTGCTTTTTACCGCAAAGATATTTCTTTTGAAATTAGCCATTTCTTCCTCCTCGTTATAAGAGGGGCCCTGTAACAATCCCGTCTTTATGGACTATATATTCGTGATTCCTGTATGGCAGCCCTGCGTCATTTCTCCTCTTTGCCTTTACTTCGAAATCAGGAGGGTTTTCTGAATACTGATATACAGAATAATCAAAATATCTGTGAGGGTTTTTATTCGGGTTTTCCAAACTGAGTTCTTTATTAAGCAGCTCTATGCCTTTTCCATCGCCTGGAGTCTCGTCATAAGCAAAATAACCACGCCTTGAAAAAAACCTTTTTTCTTCTACCTGTATCAGCCTGAGATTATTCACAGCTTCTCCTGCCTTTGTCTTTTCAATGATTTTATTATAGATAGGCATAGCCAAAGAAACAAGCAGGCCTAATATAATAACAGCTATCATAATTTCAATGAGGGTAAATCCTTTACGGTTCATTTTTATACTTCGGCGGCGCTAAAATCGTGCCCTTTAGGGCGCGGATAAGTATGCGCCGCTCAGTATAAACCCTGAGCAAATACCCCGGCCTTTAGGCCGGGGATGCGTCGAAGGGTTTATTCCCACCAGAAGTCCTGGATCTCTAACTGAAGCTGATTGTTGCTTACAATTGGAATCGCACTGGCTTCTATCTTTTCGATTTCTTCACCCTTGACTTTCCAGGTGACTGCTACATCTTCCCTGAATGCATTATAAAAATTACTATCTCGCCTGGCTTCATAATAGATCTCTACGCTATGAGGATATTCAGTAGGCACTAATCCTTTTTGCTCGATATCGCCTATAAATTCAAATGGGTCGATATAGCTTTGAGGCAGGAAAAACCACCATTCTTTTAACGCGTACCCTTCAGAGGTGTTGATGCCCCATCCATAGTTTTTTGTTCCAGCAGGATATTTATACCACATTTTGAACGGATGTTCGAATTTTGCGCCTTCCCCAAACTCCAGCACGTCCCTTGCTAAATTAGTAGCAGTATAATAATAAGTACTAGTGGTAAGGATTTCATCTAATGCCGCAAATAACTTAAGCGAGGCCGCCATCCCTATACTTAGTATAAGCACTGCTATAATTATTTCAATTAATGTAACCCCTTTTTTATTTAAAATCATATCTCTGTGTAACCTAATATAACATATCCAGAAAGATAAGTCATTCCCTTTTTATGGAATTTTTCAAACCCGCATTGCAATTATTTCTTACGCCATGCAGCAGAGTAAACTCTGCAGCTACATTTATGCGTTGTAGCCGCAAAGCTTGCTTTGCTGCACGCAGCAAGATATCAGAATTTTACAATGTTTGACATGGATTTAAAATTAGTGTAAAATAAAAAAAGATAATGATGAAATTCAAGAATAAAGTCCTAATGATAGGGTTTGGTTCGGTCGGGAGATGCACCCTGCCGCTTCTCCTGAAACACATCGATATCCCTTATGAGAATATCACGGTTATTGATTTTGCGGATAAGCGTATGGAACTAAACCCCTGGATAAAAAAAGGCGTGAAGTATTTCCAGGAGAGAATTACTCCCATAAATATAGCGAGGACCCTGTCCA
>PEUD01000114.1:15937-17208 GCA_002780805.1 Candidatus Omnitrophica bacterium CG02_land_8_20_14_3_00__42_8
ATAATAAAGTTCTGTACGCCAATACGTCGGTTGAAGAATGGGACCCGTACGCGAACATAGAGAAGAAAACGCCTTTTGAAAAATCCCTTTATTACAAGCAGATGGAGATCTGGAAAATGATTTCCAAATGGAATAACGAACATAAAGCTGCCACGGCTATCCTGGACCATGGAGCGAACCCCGGGCTCATCTCGCATTTTACAAAAAAGGGTATCGTGGACATAGCATCCAAGGTCCTTAAAGATAAGGTTGTTTCAAAGAAAGACGAAAAGATCATAGAGAAGTTTTTGAAGGAAGATAAGTTCTCCGAGCTCAGCATGAGGCTCGGCATAAAAGTCATACACTGCAGTGAGCGTGACACCCAGATTACAAATAAGCCGAAACAGGTGGAGGAGTTTGTAGGCACGTGGAGCATAGAAGGCCTCAGAGAAGAAGCTATTTCTCCTGCTGAGATCGGATGGGGCACGCACGAAAACGAGTTTCCCAAGATGGCCAACGCGCCTGAAATAGGGCCGAGGAATCAAATATTTCTTTCGCGCATGGGAATGAATACCTGGGTCAGGTCATGGGTGCCTTACGGCGAGATCGTGGGCATGGTCATAAGGCACGCGGAGGCATTTACGATTTCAGACAGGCTTACTGTGTGGAAAAAAGGAAGGGCTGTTTACCGCCCGACTGTTCATTACGCTTACATGCCTTCCGATGACACGCTTTCCTCACTTTATGAATTAAGATGCAGAAATTATGAATTACAGCCGAAGGTAAGGATAATGAATGACGAGATAATCAAAGGTTCAGATACGCTGGGCGCCCTGATTATGGGCCACCGTTATAACTCGTGGTGGACAGGAAGCATTTTGAGCATAGGCGAATCAAGGAGGCTTCTGCCGCATCAGAACGCTACGACACTGCAGGTTGCTATAGGAGTTGTTTCAGGCGTCATGTGGGCCATAGAAAATCCCTGCCAGGGAGTGCTTGAGCCAGACGAGCTTCCTCATGAATATATACTGAAGATTGCGAAACCATATCTCGGAAAATTCATCTCAGAGCCGTCAGACTGGACCCCGTTCAAAAATTATCAGGTATTCTTCAAGGAAAACCCTTCATCGTATCTTGACAAGAAATTCCCATGGGCCTTTAAAAACTTCTTCTTCAAGCCTTAGTTGACAAACTGACAATCAGACTGTGTCATAATGTAGTCGCCTGATTTATCAGGTACAAAATAGGCTGCCCAATCCCTCGACTTCGCTCGGGACAGATAAATTGGGCAA
>PEUD01000117.1:0-1779 GCA_002780805.1 Candidatus Omnitrophica bacterium CG02_land_8_20_14_3_00__42_8
ACAATTGATGGGCGCCTGCATTATGGCCAGGCGAAAAACTCTGGAAGAGACAGGATTATTAGACGAGCAATATTTCATGTACTACGAAGAGGTGGATTTGTGCTATCGGATTAAAAAGGCAGGATGGAAGATTTACTTTACGCCGGAGGCTGAAATTATACACTACGCCAAACAGAGCTCTAAACAGGCGGATGTGGATATGCTGGTAGAGCGGAACAAAAGCCTTTATAGATTTTTTAAGAAACATTACGGCAGGCTTTCCGTATATACTTTGAGGGCCATATTGTTTATCGGAATGCTGGTAGAGATATCCAGGACTCTTGTAAGTTTAACTAAGGGCGCCGGGAAAAGAATAGACATACACTGGTTAAAAACCGACCCTGAGATTTACATAAGGAGTTTATTTTTTTGAAAATACTATTTTTGCCGTTACATTCAACAGAAGGCGCAAGCAGCAGGTTGAGGGTCTATCAGTATTTTGAGTATTTAAGAAAGTCCGGCCATACTGTCCGTGTAATTTCTTCTCCAGGAAAAAGCCGGCTTTTCAAATTGTTTTATTTAATAAAAGTCCTTGCGGGGGCAGGTGCAAATGATATCGTCTTCATCCAGAAAATTATATTTCCCAGGGCCTTTTTTAACCTGATTCATGCGGTTAATAAAAGGATAATCTTTGATTTTGACGATGCCATTTATTTAACGCCTCCCATGATGGAAGAAAACACAAGGCAGGCTGCAGAGAGGGCCGATAACTTGAATGCAATCTTAGCCAAAGCGGCATGCGTAATAGCCGGTAATCCTTATCTTGCGGAATACGCCGGACGATTCAATAACAATACCGTAATGATCCCCACAGTGATAGATACCGGCGCGCGCTCAGGGGCCCCGAGGAAAGATGCGCATGCGGTCGTGGTGGGATGGATAGGATATCCGGAAAACCTTGTTTATTTGCAAGGTATAGCCTTTGTTCTGAAAAATATAAGCCAAAGATTCGGCGATAAGGTAGTATTAAAAGTGGTCTCAAGCAGGGATTTTTTATCGGACGGCATAAATATAATTAATAAAAGATGGAGGTTAAACGAGGAACTTTCAGACCTTCAATCCTTTAACATCGGTATTTCGCCGCTTCCGGACAATGAATGGACAAGGGCTAAATGCGGCTTCAAGATATTAGAATATATGGCTGCAGGTATTCCTGCAGTGGCTTCGCCGGTAGGCGTGAATAAAGAGATAGTAAGGGACGGGGTTTGCGGTTTTTCAGTCAGTTCTGCCGATGAGTGGTTTGAGAAGCTATCTTTGCTTATCGAGGATGCGCAGTTAAGAAAAAAATTCGGAGAAAACGGAAGAAGGATTGTCGAAGAGCGCTATTCAATAAAGGCCAATGCGCCTAAATTACTGGATGCCTTATCCAAGACGGCAAGGTGATAAAGATTATGGATATGAAGGTAAGCATCGTAATACCGACCTACAATCGCAGTGATTATTTAAAAAAGGCCCTGGAATCTATTTTTAAGCAGACGTATGAACATTCTAAGTTTGAATGTTTGGTTATAGATGACTTTTCAACCGACGGAACCAAGGAAATGATTGAAGGCTTTGCCAGGGAAGCGGATTTCAAAATACTTTATTACAGGAATGATAAAAAAGGCCAGACCATGGCCCGCAATAAGGGGCTTAAGGCGGCTCAAGGAGAAATTGTAGTTTCGACCGACAGCGACATCATCGCTGACCCTGATTGGCTGAAAAACGGCCTTGCCTATTTTGCGGATAAGAGCATATCGG
>PEUD01000117.1:1797-2084 GCA_002780805.1 Candidatus Omnitrophica bacterium CG02_land_8_20_14_3_00__42_8
ACAGGAAAACAGCCTTAGAAGGCGCAGGTTTTCTGGATGAGAAATTAAACGAATGGCATAATTTCGGCAGCGACTATGATTTGGCCTTGAGGATAATGGATTTCGGAGGCAGGATAGTATTTGCCAGAGGCGCGGCCGTACACCATCCGGCCTACAGGTTGAAGGTAAGCGCATTCTTGAAAAATTCGCTGAAATCAGGCGCTATACCGTATCTGTACAAAAAACACGGCAAAAAGATTTCGTCTCATCTGGGCATGAGTTTATACCGCGCCGCCGCAGGCACGTCT
>PEUD01000117.1:2119-4286 GCA_002780805.1 Candidatus Omnitrophica bacterium CG02_land_8_20_14_3_00__42_8
TTACATTTTTATGTTCGCGTCGTTAGCTGCAGCCTGCGCCTTAAGCGTAAAATTTATACACGGCTTTGAATATGCCGGCTTGCCGCTTAGGTTAAAGGCCGTGTTTATTTACAGTATCGGCGCTGCAGTTAACCTTCTGGCGTTTTTGGGCGGCTGTTTGCGTTTTAAAGTTCTGCCTGCCAAGGGAATTTTTAAATCATGAGAGTCACTTTCTGTTATGCCGGAAAAATAGGCGGGCTCGGACAGGGCTATATTACTTATCACACCGCCAAAGCAGCAATACAGGCAAACAGCCTTTATCAGCTTATAGCCTGTGATTTTCCTTGTGATTTAGCCCGGCAGGCAAAGGAGGCCGTACGTATCAAAAGGCCGGATGAATTTTTGTTAATGCGTGGGACTGTAAGCCGTTTACTTAGAAAATTCGGCCTCACTTATTTTTTATCAAACGGCATCTTCGATTTGAAGGCGAAGAAAATAATAAAGGAATGCGATGTCTTTCATGCATTTGCAAGTCAAAGTTTAAACTCTATGATAAGGGCAAAAGAACTGGGCGCAAAGATTATTGCCGATAATCCCAATAGTCATCCATTGACTTTGCATAAACTTATGACTGAAGAATATAAAGTATGGGGCGTGCCTTATTCGCCGGATAACCCGATAACCATAAAGAGGCGGCTTAAGGCTTTGGAGATTGCTGACAGGGCGGTGATTTTGTCAAATTTTGCGTACAAGAGTTTTTTGGAGAATGGTTTTGAAAGAGACAGGCTGAGGATAGCGCCGTACGGCGTGGACACTGAATTGTTTAAGCCGCGAGAAAAAAAAGACAATGTTTTTAGGGCGCTTTTTGTAGGTCAGATATCTTTAAGAAAGGGTTTTCAGTATCTGCTCGAGGCATGGAGCATTTTGCAGCTTAAAAACGCCGAATTGATACTTGCCGGCAGTATGGCTAAAGACGCGGAATACGCGTTGTCGAAATATAAAGGAAGGATTAATTTTAAATTAACAGGGCCTTTGCCGGATATGAAATCAATAGCTGCCTGTTATAATCAGGCGTCAGTGGCGGTATTTCCCAGCATAGAAGACGGTTTCGGTATGGTTGTCAGCGAGGCTATGGCAAGCGGCCTTCCGGTTGTTGTTTCTGAGAATACAGGCGCCAAAGATCTGGTAGAAAACGGCGTCGAGGGATTTATCGTGCCTATCCGCAGCCCTGAGGCAATAAGGGATGCGATATTGCGCCTATATGAAAATGAAAATAAAAGAAAACAAATGGGCCAAAAGGCGCGACTTAAGTCGGAAAATCGGACATGGGAAAGCTATCAAAATAAATTAATGGCGGTATATAAGGAATTAGAAGGAAAATAAGGATGAGTCAGAGCCTAGGGGAGAAATATTTTTCCGCAATTCCGATTTCTCGCTGTGGTGAATATACAGGAAAGATAAAATGCCCCTGTCATTATGAATTTTGGAGGCACGTTGAAGGCATATTCCGCGGCGTTAAAAATAAAATTATTATTGATTTAGGCTGCGGCCCTGGATTGAAGAGCCTGACACTGGCTTTGGCCGGGGCTAACGTTATAGCTATTGACAATAGCAGCCGGCGCCTGAGCGAATTTAAGAAAAATTTGGCCATTACAGAGAATTTATGGGGCGAATTGAAAATCTCTGTTTATTGCCGCGATTTAAGAAAACAACTGTCTTTTTTGGATTCAGATTCTGCGGATTATATTCTTTGTTACGAAGTCATCGAGCATTTGAATGATGCGCGGGCCATTGTCCATGAGATGGCAAGGATAATCAAACCCGGCGGCCACATATTGATTACAGCGCCTAACAAAAAGGCATGCCCGGTTGAGCCAAAAGAAAAAATATACGGGTAGAGGTTGCACGGGCATGTGAACGAATTCGATGCGGGCAGTTTAAAAGCCCTTTTCAATGCCGAAGGGGTATCGGTAGAGAGAATATTTTTTTATAAACATTCTTTAATACAGGCATGCTGCGGCGTTATTCACAGATTTATGAAGTTTGACAGGTATACGCGTCCTTTGCCGGCATTAATATGCAATTTTTTCAACCTTAGCTTGTTCCATGTTTTGAATTCAGCGGTCCGATTCCAGGAAAGATTAACCGAAAAGAGAGATTCCGGTAAACATATTTTTCTGGTTCTAAG
>PEUD01000092.1:0-875 GCA_002780805.1 Candidatus Omnitrophica bacterium CG02_land_8_20_14_3_00__42_8
TTTATAATGTTATATCCAATCCCGTCTTTATTGAGCTGGCAGTCCGAGTTTCTGGCGCATTGTTTTTTCATTCTCATGCTTTGTTTTGTCATGTGTCTTTTCAGGGTCATGGTTGGCCCGACCCCGGCTGACAGGGCAGTGGCGATAGATACGCTTGGGATTTTAATAATAGGTTTTTGCGCGATTCTCAGTATTCCTACAGGGAGAGACTGGTATCTGGATATAGCGATTGCATGGGCATTGCAGAGTTTTATCGGAGCCCTTGCATTGGCCAAATATCTGGAAGGAAGAGGATTTGATGAATAGTATACAGCATATAGCGGGTATGGTATTTATTATTATTGGGTTAGGTTTTGATATATTCGGGTGTATTGGTTTACTCAGGCTTCCTGATGTATATAACAGGCTGCAGGCTACAACCAAATGCGTTACTTTGGGAACATGCAGTATCCTTTTAGGCACGTTTGTATTAAAGGGATTAGGCACGACAGGGGTAAAAGCAATTCTGGCGGCAATATTTTTGCTTATTACTTCGCCTGTTGCTGCGCATGCGCTTGCAAGAGGCGGCCATAAATCAGGCGTCAAACTCTGGTCCAAAAGCGTTGTAGATAAATACGAACAGGATGGAAACTGATGCGATATCCAAAATTAAGAGAATTAAAAGAAGCTATAACAGCGTTAATAAAAGGGCCCTATACTACAAAATTCCCTTTCAAGTCCCATGTTCCGGAAAAACGTTTCAGGGGGAAACCCGAGTATTCTAAAGACGGGTGCGTGGGGTGCAAGGCATGCGCAGAAGTTTGCCCTACAGGCTGTATAGAGGTAAAGGATATTCCGGATGCGGAGACGCCGGTTAGAAAATTAGAACTGCATTA
>PEUD01000092.1:958-10461 GCA_002780805.1 Candidatus Omnitrophica bacterium CG02_land_8_20_14_3_00__42_8
CAATATTTGACAGGAGCCAGGCAATAGAAGCTGTTGAAAAGGAATTAGTATTATGCGAAGGCTGCGGCTGTGTGATAGGAGCAAAAGACCACCTGTCATGGGTTGCAAAAAAACTCGGGCCTTTAGCTTATTCAAGCCCTACATCATATTTATCTGCTTTAAAGGAATTGAAATTAGCATACCTTGCCCCGCCCTTTTGGCAAGATAAATCCTTTTCAGCAAAAAGGGCGGGACTTGATATTGAAAAACAGGAAGACCTGATTCGCCAGGATAGAATTAAAGTGCTCTGTCCAAAATGCCGCAGAGAAGTGACGCTTAATACATAGAACCCTCACCCTAACCCTCTCCCATAAATGGGAGAGGGGATATAGCTTATGATAAATTTAAAAAATATATTAAAAGGCAAGGTTGTTATTCTTTGCATAGGAAACTCTGAACGCGGAGATGACGGGCTGGGTCCGTATTTTGCCGGGGCGATAAAGGGCGGAGTGTCTTATGAAGTCATAGACGCAGGCACTGCCCCTGAGAACTGGACAGGCGTTGTGACCGGATTAAAGCCCGATACAATTGTCATGGTAGATGCCGTTTATTTTAAAGGGGAACCCGGAGAAATAAAGATTTTTTCAAGCGAGGACCTGCGCTCTGGAAAAATTTCAACGCATGATGTTTCCCCGAAATTATTGATAGAATACTTGAAAGAATCCACCAAGGCGGATATCTATGTATTGGGGATAAAACCCCAATCGAACAAATTAGGCGAGGGCTTGAGCCCCTGTGTAAAACTTGCTTTAAATAATCTCTCCAAAACGCTTCTAATGTTACACTCTGACAATGTCAGAGTGTAACCTTGTTTCGTGCATTCTTGACAATGTGATGTTCATGTGATAATATTTTTCTTACCATGGCTATCGTAGAAATGGAATTGAATAAGATAAGGATAGATGAGAATAGAGGCGAACAGGTCATTGTGCTTAAGGAAAAAGAGGGCGAGCGCATATTACCTATCGTGATAGGCATAATGGAAGTTACCGCTATTAAAATGAAGATAAGCGGCGTGAATCCTCCAAGGCCAATGACGCATGACCTATTTTATAACGCCATAACCCAGCTGGGCGCAAAGATAGACAAAATAGTTATTAATAAAGTAGAAAATAATACATTTTTTGCAAAACTTATTATATTAATTGACAGCCGGCTAGAAGAAATAGACGCAAGGCCGAGCGACAGCATCGCAATAGCCATACGGGCCAAGGCGCCTATATTCGCAGAAGAAGAAGTATTGGAAAATATCTCGAATAATATGGAATAACCCGCCTTATATATCTATCTCTAATATTATCAAATAGTTATGTGTAATATTTTTATGCATTGCATATTGAATATATCTGATTTTTAAGGTATACTTTATAATAGAGAGAAGGTTTATGTATGGAAAATTATAATAAAGGAATGACAATAATTGAAGTTGTTATAAGTATAATGATAACAGGCTTTATATTAGTAGGGATGCTGCAGTTATATTCCTTAGGGGCCATACAATCTAATCTTGCCAGGCACAAGGTTATGGCTGTAAACATAACCCAGGCAGAGATAGAAGGCCTTATAAATAAAGGCTATGAAACAATAACTCAAGAAATAAATCAGGGTATTTATCCTAAGACGCAGGATGTTAAAATTGATGCCGGTAAAACAGGCAATACAGGCGATGATATTAATGGGACAATGATTACGAGTATTTCTAACGTGAGCGAAGGATATAAAGTTACAGCGAATGTTTCATGGAACGATTATTACGGCGCGATGAGCGAAGTAGTAACATCTACCATAACTTCATATTTATAGAATAGACCCTAACCCTCTCCCATAAATGGGAGAGGGTAGATAAGAGGAAAGGTTTATGAAAAATAAAGGGTTTACTCTGGTAGAATTGATGGTTACTATGAGCATTATGCTGGTTATCTTTGGCGTAGTGACGTCAACTTACTTGATTACTCAAAGATTGTGGAAAGGAGGATTCACGCAGATCGCTTTACAATCTACGGCTAGGGTAGCGCTGGATAAGATTGCAAGGAATTTGCGTTCCGCGACAGCAGCCGCTGTATTAGATAGCGGCGATAAGATAAGATTTGTGACAGACCCTAACAGGACTTACGACAACGCGGCTGACGACATAACGTGCGAATACTATGTTTCAGGAACAAATATTATGTATGACCCGAATACTGCTATTTCCGGCAATGAGAGTGTTTTATTGCGCAATGTTTCAAAAGAATCAGCTACGCCTTTTTTTCAGACCTCAAATAACCTTGCGGTTATCACTTTTAAAGTGTATAAAGATGACGCATTGTACGGAGCTCACTGGTCAAGCATGACGACTTCTGTTAATATGAGGAATATCTGATATGAACCCAGCCCTTTCTAAAAATAATACTCTAAATAATTTCAGAAAGAGCTGGGTGAATAAGAAAGGCTTTGCCCTAATCGTTGTTATGACTTTTTTGAGCCTGCTTTTCATGGGAGGCAGTTCCTATTTATATATGACTACTAACGAGGCTAAACAGGCCGAAAGGCAGACGGATACGCAAAAGGCGTTTTTTCTGGCAAATTCAGGCATAGAAAGAGCTGTGTGGAAGATAAAAAATAATAATACGTCTAATGAGACTTTTAGATTAAAAGGTACAGGCAATGCGGCAAATTATCTAGAAGATAAAGATATAATAGTGACTATCACGAACCTTGGCAGCAACATTTATCAGGTCAGCTCTACAAGCACAATAGGGAGTTCCACCAAGACATTGAATACATTAATGCAGAAAGATCCGCAAGCTCAGGTTTTTGATTACGGCTATTTTATAAATAATTGGGGCTGGTTTTACGGGAGAGGGATAACTGCCAAAGGAGATGTTCGTTCAAACGGCAGGTTTGATTTTAGAGACAACCCTATGGTAGAAGGTAATATCTACGCGGGTTTTGAGATTAATGACGGCGGACAGGGGATACGAGGTTCCGGCGGCGATAAGGATGTAAACGGAAATTATCCAAATCAGCACCCTTATTCTGATAAGCTTAATATGCCTAATCTCAATGATTTGTCTTATTATGAAACCGCAGCGAAAGCAAAAAACGGATCTGTAGTTATAGACGGAGTTACTCTTATAGATAATGTATTAGGGGATGATGCTGGAGAGAGGGCGAATATTATATTAATCGGCACCAGTTCAAAACCCATAGAGATAAACGGGTCAGTCGTTGTAAGGGGAGATGTGATAATAAAAGGCGTTATAAAAGGCCAGGGCACTATTTACGCGGGCAGGAATATTTATGTTGCGAATGATCTCACATATAAAAATGCCCCCGGAAGCCCGAGGCCGAGCTCCAATAATCCTGACGCGCTGGATGAATGGGTTAACGCGAACAAAGATAAAGACCTTGCTGGTTTTGCGGCAAAAGAAAATATTATTTTAGGAGATTATACAGGCAGGACAGGAGGCTCATGGTACGCGAGCAGTTATCTTTTTAATATGGGAAATGAGGACACGGGCAGGGATGGGATCCCTGATACGAATGATACAGGAGAGGACAACGGGATATTTGAATCCCAATATGAAGACCTGGATGGAGACGGCGTAAAGGATAATAACTATAACTGGTCTAATGTCCAGACCCAGACATCTTTAGGAAATTTTGCGAATTGCCCCGCGGGTGTTTCAAATTTCAGGGATATAGCTACAAACAGCCTTAATAAGATAGACGGTGTTTTTTATACAAATCACGCCTTTGCCGGCAGGCTGGGAAACGGCGCTGCTGTTAATGGCGCGATAATTTCCAAAGATGAAGCTATTATATATAGCAATACCCTTACCATGAATTATGACGAGAGGGTGCATTCAAGATATTCTACCGGACAGAATAGGTTGATAGATGTAGGGCTTCCATTTTCCAAGAAAGTGGTTATTATAAGATGGTGGGAATGAGGATAATTTTAATATTTGTTTTGATATCTTTAATGCGGCCAGCGCCTATCTATGGCCTTCGGCAGTCTGATATCGAGATAGATGAAGAAAAAGAGAAGATAATAGAGAGCATAACTCCTATAAGAGAAGCAAGAGAAAAAAATCTTCATCCTTTTGTGCAGGATGCCCGAGGCGGCGCGGAAAATCCTTTTGATTATGCCGCAAGGACAGATGCCGCGGCAGAGCAGGAACAAAAGGCGCCGAATACCAAGGCTGCTGCCTCCGATTTTAAACCTGGCGCCGGAATAAATTTTGCATTCATTTCAATAATCCTCATAGCTTTTTTACTAGCCTATTTTTTTATCCAGCCTAAATCTAAGTAGGGAACGGTTTTAAACCGTTCCCTAATCTCAAAATGCGCCAAGTTGACACTCTGACAATGTCAGAGTGTCAACTTAAAGATGGGTATAAGAAGACCTCTCTGCCCCGATTTTTGGGGCAGATTTTGCTTGATTTTATGGCATATTACTGTTAATATTTTATCGTATGGAATTTCAAAGATGGCATTGGCAGCATAAGATGCTGCAACTACAGTGTAGTTGCACCGCCTTGCGGTGCTAATTTACTAAATGACTGCTAAAGGCCTGTCTCCAAAAAATAAGAACCCAGAGAATCCCGAACGCAGGAAATATATAAGGCTTAACGTTATATTCCCTGTGGAATTTCAATTTATAGACCCTGAGACATCCGGCTCTATAAGCGAGATAAAACAGGGTTTTACGAGGGACGTGGGCAAGGCCGGCATCTGCTTAGAGGTCAATAATCTGGAAGATGGCCTTGAGCAGGTTTTAAAAGAGGGCAGGGCCAGATTAGACCTCAGGCTGCACGTGCCTTTAGCAAGGCCTGAAACCAAGGCGATAGCGAAGATTGCCTGGCATGAGAAAATAAAGTCAGGATACCCGAATAAATATCTAATAGGCCTTTCATTTCTGCAGATAGACCCGAAGGACAGCAAGAGAATTTATTTTCACGCCACAAGAGTGATTTTAACCCCCGCTATTATAGCGATTTTCTTTTTCTTTCTTATCTCAGGGCTGGCCTATTATTATTCCGCCGGTTTTAAATCAAGGGTCGAGAATATAAAATTGGTAGAGGAATTAAGCCGGCTTTCCACTAAGAAGGCGGACCTTGAGAAGAAAATCATGGAATTTGATAAAGAGCATAAAGAGATAGGGGACAAGATTGTCTTGAACGAAGATAAGATCGAGAAATACAAGGCCAGGATTAAAGACCTGGAAAAGTTTGCTACTGACAGCAGCACAAAAGACAAGCTCATAGCATATTTAAAAGAGGATAAAGAAAAGACAAAGACAATTATGAAACACGTGCTTTATCAAAGAGCCAGGTTTGATAGAAAAGTCGGAAATCTCAATAAAGAGAATATGTATTTGAAAAACAGGGTCTCCAGGCTTTCGGGTCAAAGGGTTTCAACAGAAGATAGTTTAAAAGACCTCCTGTCCTCGTTTAATCCGATTGAAGAAAAAAATATATCCAGTATGTTTCAATGGATAAAGAATCATCAATCGAAACGCACGGGCCTGGTGACGAGTTTCGAGGGCGATAAGGACCTGGAAGAATGGGGTTTTACTTATGATCAGTCTCTTGCCTGCCAGTGTTTTACTTTGATGCGGGAACAGGACAACGCGAAAGCGATATTGGATTTTTATAAAAACAAGGCCGAAAGGCTGGAAGGCGCTTTTGCGAATGCCTATGATTCTAATACGGGAAAGATTGTGGAATACAGCGTTCATTCCGGGCCTAACGTATGGATAGGAATAGCGGCGGCCCAATACACCAGAAAATTCAAAGACGAAGAATATCTTTCAATAGCGGAGGATATCGCCGGATGGCTTATAACGCTTCAGAAACAAGATAAGGAATTTGGTTTGAAAGGCGGGCCGAAATTTGAATGGTTCAGCACAGAGCATAATCTTGACGCGTATGCTTTATTCGGCATGCTTTACAAGCTCACAGAAGAAGAGAGTTATCTCGAAGCGCAGTATAGGGCCCTGGAATGGCTTAAGAAAAATTCTTTCAACAGGCTGGAAGGCAGGATGAATAGAGGCAAGGGAGACGCTACTATTGCCACAGATACGTTTGCATGGGCCATTGCCGCGCTCGGGCCGGGGCTTTTGAGAGAATCCGGCATGAACCCGGATCAGATCATGGATTTTGCGGAAACAAACTGCCTGGTCACTGTAGATTATATAAGACAGGATGGAGAGACGGTTAAGGTTACGGGTTTTGATTTCGGAAAATATGAACACATGGCAAGAGGTGGGATTATATCTACTGAATGGACAAACCAGATGATAGTATCTTTCAGAATAATGGCTGATTTTTACAAACAGAATAGCGAATTTAATAAAACGGGATATTATAATAAAAAAGCTGATTTTTATCTCTCCGAGATAGAAAAAATGGCCATAGTAAGCCCTTCAAGGTTAGGCCAGGGCCAGGGCTGTCTTCCTTACGCAACTCAAGACGATGTTGATACAGGCCATGGGTGGAGGATCGCGCATGGAACAAGAACAGGTTCAACCGCAGGTACAGCTTATACCATATTTGCAAAATACAATTATAACCCGCTTGTTTTAGACTGATAACATGAGACGACGCCAGATAAGATATGCTATATCCATAATAGCATTGCTCGCCACATCCCTGGTCATAAATTTTTCCAGGCATACAGGGTCAACATCCCATATCTATAATAATGGGCTGCATAAATATACAGTAAGCCGCGTCGTGGACGGCGATACCGTAGAATTATCAAACGGCGAGAGGGTGAGGTATATAGGGATAGATACCCCGGAGGTGCGGGAAAAGGCAGGTTCTGGGTGGGTTTACAAACCAAGGCCTTACGCGGAAGAGGCCTGCGCATTTAATAGAAAACTTGTCGAAGGCAAATCTGTAAGGCTGGAGTTTGATGTTCAAAAAAGAGATAAATATAAGCGTCTCCTTGCGTATGTGTATGCGGGAGAGAAGATGGTAAATATTGAAATGGTAAAAGAAGGTTTTGCGATGATATACATGTATCCGCCGAATGTAAGGTATTCCCAGAGATTTCTGGACGCTCAGAAAGAGGCGAGGGATAATAAAAGGGGGCTGTGGGTTGATCTGGAGGAAAATAAGATTTCTGCATCCGAGGCAAAAAATAATATAGGCAGGGTAAGGATGATGGAATCCGAGGTTATTGACACCCATCTTACAGAAAAGTTATTAATATTGAAGTTCAAAGATAATTTTAAAGTGGCAATATACAAAGATAATATTCCTTCCGGATCTAAGGATATGATACGTTCTCCGAATGCATATTTTAAGGGCAAGAAGGTGAGGGTATACGGCCTGATAAAAGAATATAAAGGCCATCCTGAGATAATGCTTCACGACATGTCTCAATTAGTAATTCTTAAATAACTATTTCACTTGCTCATCTTATGCTAAAATAATATCATATGATATTCTATATTTTTAAATAACCATAATAACTCTATGACAAACCAGGCGAATATCAGAAACATAGCTATTATTGCGCATGTTGACCATGGGAAGACTACTCTTGTGGACAGCATTCTGCGCCAGACTCACGTAGACCGCAATATTGAAGAAATGGGAGAGTGCATCATGGACTCCATGGACCTGGAGCGCGAGCGCGGTATTACCATTAAGGCAAAGAACGCGAGCGTTATTTATAAAAATACAAAGATTAACATAGTTGATACGCCGGGCCACGCTGATTTCGGAGGAGAGGTTGAACGGACATTGAGGATGGTGGACGGGGTGCTGCTTCTCATAGACGCCAAGGACGGGCCTATGCCGCAGACGCGTTTTGTGCTCAGAAAAGCCCTGGAACTTGGGCATAAGGCGATAGTTGTAATTAATAAAATAGACATGGCTGGTGCCAGGATAGACTACGCGATAAACCGCACGTTTGATCTTTTTTGCGAGCTTGACGCGGCAGAGGAACAGCTGAATTTTCCGATTATTTACGCTTCCGCATTAAAAGGTTTTGCAACATTGGACATAAGTAAACCTTCGGATAATATATTCCCTCTTTTGGATACTATCCTGGAAACAATACCCAAACCTGTGGTAAATCCTGACGCGCCTCTTCAGATTTTAGTATTGTCGCTTCTTTCAGATTTTTATAAAGGCAAAATGGGCATAGGAAAAATTACAGCAGGCTCTATCGCAAAGGGCATGAATGTTATTCTAGCCCGAAGGGATAAGAGCCGGAAGCTTTCCAAAGTCACGGCTATTTTAAGTTACGAAGGCCTTAAACAGATAGAGCGCGAAAGCGCTGAATCAGGAGAAATAGTGGCTGTGGCAGGCTTTGAGGAAATAGGCATAGGGGATACTATAACCGATGCTAATAAGCCGTCGCCGCTTGATCCTCCTGAAATAGAAAAACCCACTGTCCGGAT
This sequence comes from Candidatus Omnitrophica bacterium CG02_land_8_20_14_3_00__42_8, assembly GCA_002780805.1. Lineage (GTDB taxonomy): Bacteria > Omnitrophota > Gorgyraeia > Gorgyraeales > Gorgyraeaceae > UBA10183. The sequence goes on from PEUD01000092.1 coordinate 9,399, forward strand.
GATGTTCGGCGTAAATAAAAGCCCTTTTGCCGGAAGGGACGGTAAATATGTTACTTCCCGCAGCCTTCGCGAAAGGCTTTTTAAAGAACTTGAGACAAACGTATCTTTGCGCGTAGATGAAACAGACAGCCCTGATACATTTCTTGTATCCGGCAGGGGAGAATTACACCTGGCAATTTTAATAGAGACTATGCGGCGCGAAGGTTATGAACTTCAGGTTTCCCAGCCGGAAGCTATCTTTATTGAAAAAGACGGAATAAAAATGGAACCATTTGAATTTTTAACCATTGAAGTCCCTTCGGAATATCAGGGCGTGGTTATAGAGGAGACAGGCAGGCGCAAGGCCAGTCTTAAAAATATGTTCCAGGGTTCAAAAGGCGGGGTTTATTTTGAATACGAAATTTCAACGCGAGCCGTAATAGGTTTAAAAGCCATGTTTATGACAAAGACCCGCGGGGCTGCTATAATAAACCACGCGTTCGATGAATACGAGCCTATGGACGAGAGCCTTTCTTTTGTCAATTCTCACGGTTCGCTGGTGTCTTCTGAAAAAGGCATTTCCACGTCATACGCTCTGAATAACGCTCAGGAACGCGGCGAATTATTTATAGGCCCAAATGTCGACGTTTATGAAGGTATGATTATCGGACAGAATTCCAGGCCGGAAGACCTTGATCTAAGCCCATGCAAAACAAAAAAGCTTACCAATATGAGGGCAGCCGGTTCTGACGACGCTATTATACTCACGCCTCCCAAGGAAATGACCCTGGAGCTTTCCATAGAATATCTCGCGAGCGATGAACTCCTGGAAGTGACCCCCAAAAATCTCAGATTAAGAAAAAAGATTTTAGACCCCCTGACCCGCAAGCGTTCAAAAAGGAGGAAATAGGGACAGACACTTATTAATTGAGAAGGCATGTTGATTGATGTATGATTAGCGCATGCCAAGAATAGCAAGAGTAGTAGGAATAAAAAGAAAAAGGGGACGTCCTTAAAGGGGACACCCTATGGCATCTAGCAGACTGTCCCCAAATAGGATGCCCCTATAAAGTAGATAAAAAAT
>PEUD01000096.1:0-2675 GCA_002780805.1 Candidatus Omnitrophica bacterium CG02_land_8_20_14_3_00__42_8
CTGATTTAGAAAATATTGAAATATCCGGAGAAAGCATAGAAGAGAATCTAATAAACGATTTCAAGGTTCCAAAAAAACCTGGATTAATAACTGTTCTCGGGCCTTTCGCTAAATTTGCAGCAAGATTTATAAAATTCTGGCCTAATATAGATGAAAGGCTCTGTAAAAAGTGCATAATATGCCAAGACACCTGCCCTGTATCTGCTATAATCATAAATTTAAAGAAGTCAGTGATAGATTTAAAAAGGTGTATCAGGTGCATGTGCTGTCACGAGGTCTGCCCCTATAAGGCCATAGAATTAAAACGTAATTTTTTAGCAAAGGTTTTTGGGTTATGATAGAACCAATTAAATGGAGAGATAATAAAATAGTCTTTATTGACCAGACAGAACTGCCTGCGAGGTTGAAATATATACGCTGTAGAGATATAGACACGCTCTGCGAGGCGATAAAGAAGCTGAGGATACGGGGCGCGCCGCTCATAGGCGTGTCTGCTGCGTTAGGATATGCGCTTACGGCAGTAAATTCGAAGGCAAAGACCATTGCAGTGCTTCGTAAGGATTTAGAAAAAGCAGTTAGAAAATTGAGAAGTACGCGGCCTACCGCAGTGAATCTATTTTGGGCATTGGATAGGATGGAGAAGAAATTTTTTTGTCATTGCGAGCGAAGCGAAGCAATCTCAGAAACGGATTGCTTCACCCCTTCGAGATTCGCAATGACAAAAATCAAAAAAGCAGTTTTAAAAGAAGCCTTAAAAATTTTACAAGAAGACAAAGATATGTGCAGGGCCATCGGAAAAAACGGTGCCAGGTTGATAAAAAATGGAGATGTTATACTCACACATTGCAATGCCGGTATTTTAGCTACAGCCGGGCAGGGCACAGCCCTTTCAATAATCTATGAAGCTAAAAAACAGGGTAAAAGATTTAAGGTTTACGCCGGCGAGACCAGGCCTCTGATGCAGGGTTCGCGCCTCACCATGTGGGAGCTGATTGAGAACCGCGTAGACGCTACTCTTATATGCGATGACATGGCGGCAAGCGTCATAAAAAATAAAGGCGTCACGAAGATTATAGCCGGTTCGGACAGGATCGCGCAGAATGGAGACGCCGCGAATAAGATAGGCACGTACGGCCTTGCGGTTCTCGCGAAGCACCACGCTATACCTTTTTACATAGCAGCCCCTAGCTCTACAATAGATAAAAATATAAAATCAGGCAGAGATATCCCTATAGAAGAAAGAAACAGGAAAGAACTTATTTATATATGTTCAAAACAGACAGCGCCGCTTGGTTCAAAGGTATACAATCCCGCGTTTGATGTCACTCCTCACAGTTTGATATCCGCTATAATAACTGAAAAGGGTGTCTATGAAGTTAAAAGATTTAGGCGAATTTAATTTTATAAATAGGATCGGTAGAAAGATCAAATTATCCGGCCGCGTCATAAAAGGTATAGGCGACGACGCAGCTGTTTTAAAGTATACAAGAGATAAATACCTGCTTTTTACTACTGACATGCTCATAGAAGGAAAACATTTTAATGAAGACGATAAGGCCGGACTGGTAGGGGCCAAGTCCCTATCTTGCAATATAAGTGACATCGCTGCAATGGGAGGGGTTCCTAAATTTGCAGTTTGTTCAGTAGGCCTTCCGGACTCCCTGGATTTAAAATATGCAGATGAATTATATGAGGGCATAAAGAAAATAGCGCAGAGATTTGAGGTCGATTTAGTGGGCGGGGACACTGTTTGTTCTAAAAAGATAGTTATTAATATCGCTCTTATAGGTGAAGTAGAAAAAGAAAATCTAACATTGAGAAGCGGTGCAAAGGGAAATGACATCATATTTATTACAGGCAATATAGGCGGTTCAATAAAGTTCAGACATCTCAATTTTACTCCGCGGTTTAAAGAGGCGAGATTTTTAGTAAAGAATTTTAAGATCAATTCAATGATAGACGTGTCTGACGGCCTTTTGGCTGATCTGGGGCATATATTAAAAGAAAGCAATAAAGGCGCAGCGATCTGCGAAAAAACAATACCTCTATCCAAATATGCGGCAGGGTTTGATTCAGCTGTCAGGGACGGCGAGGACTTTGAATTGGTTTTTACGCTATCTGAGCGGTACGCGGATAGATTAGAGAATATGTGGCCGTTTAAAACAAGGCTTTCTAAAATCGGCCGAATATTGAACGGCCGTAAAGGATTCACTCTTGTGAGGAAAAGCGAAAAATCAGAAAGAATCAAGCCCGCTGGCTTCACTCATTTCTAATAAGGTTACACTCTGACAATGTCAGAGTGTAACCTTAAGAAGGGTTTTGGCATGTTAACAAATAGCGCTAGCGAGACAATGTTGATCGGCGAAAAATTGGCCAAGGGTTTGAAGCCGGGGGATATAATTGCTCTTTCAGGAGACATGGGGAGCGGTAAAACCACGTTTACAAAAGGCATTGGAAAAGGCCTTGGTGTAAAAGATTCGAAGCGTATAAACAGCCCAACATTTGTTTTAATAAAGGAATACAGCGGAAAAATTCCGCTGTACCACCTTGACTTATACAGGCTGGATGCTTTAAAAGAAATAGAAAATCTGGCCGTGGAAGAATATATTTACGGAACCGGCGTTACTGTGATAGAATGGGCGGAGAAAATGGAATGCCTTCTGCCTAAAAAGCAC
>PEUD01000096.1:2802-10034 GCA_002780805.1 Candidatus Omnitrophica bacterium CG02_land_8_20_14_3_00__42_8
GGATCTTATCTATTGGATAGGAAGCATGCCAGCCGGCTAGTGCCGAAGATAAAGGAGCTTCTAAGAAAATCCAGGGTGTCGATAAATAAGATAGACGCTTTTATAATAGGCCTTGGGCCGGGTTCGTTTACCGGCTTGAGAATAGGTGTCAGCGCGATAAAAGGTTTTTGCGTAGCTTCCGAAAAGCCCTGCGTCGGCGTGGCGAGCATGGACACTATTGCCTGCAATGCTAAAGAAAATGACAGGGACATAGTTCCTATAATAGACGCGAAAAGAGGCCAGGTTTATTCCGCTATTTACCAAAGGAAAGGCGGCCTGGTTGTGAGATTATCGGATTACCTGCTGCTGCCGATAGAGAAACTTTTGAAAAAAGTAAAAAGAGATTCTATTTTTCTGGGGGATGGAGTGAATCTCTATAGGGATAAGATAGAAGGTTATATCAATAATAAACGCCAGCCGGCATTTTTGCCTGAAAAATACTGGTATCCCGGAGCAGGAAATCTTATCAAACTGGGTTTCTCAAGAGTCAAAAAAGCCAAAAAAACCAATATAAATAAACTCGCGCCTTTATACCTTTACCCTAAAGATTGCCAGGTGAGAAAACCATGAGATTTTACAGGCCTACATTTGCAGAAATAGATCTGGACGCTATCCGCCATAATCTTGAGATAGTGAGCCATATTGTCGGGGACGATACAAAGATACTCGGGGTTGTAAAAGCGGATGCCTATGGCCATGGGATGAGTGAAGTCTCGAAGGCCATCGTCGGTTATGTTGATTATTTCGGGGTCGCGTCTATTGATGAAGCGGCCGGCCTGCGCAGGATAGGGATAAAAAAACCTATACTTGTGATAGGCGCTATCCTGCCGGAGGAAATAGAGGGTGTTCTGAAATTTAACGTGATTCAAACGGTTTCAGACATGGATATTCCCAAAAAGCTTTCTAAACTCGCTCAGGCCAGAAATAAAATAGTCAAGGTGCATGTAAAGATAGATACGGGCATGGGTCGTCTTGGGTTCTGGCACGAAGAGGCGATAGGATTTATAAAGAAAATAGCAAGGTTGAAGAATATTATTATAGACGGGATTTTTACGCATTTCCCGAACGCGGAGACGGACAGGATTTTTACTCATAACCAGATAAGGAATTTCAAGCGCCTTGTGGAAGATTTATGCGATAACAACATACACATACCTATAAAACATACTGCGAACAGCATGGGCCTCATAGATTTTAAAAACAGCCATATGAATATGGTCAGGCCCGGGCTCATGATGTACGGCATATACCCAAAAGAAAGCCTTATGAAAAACATACTTTTAAAATCCGCGCTTACCTTGAGAACAAAGATTATCTATCTTAAATCAATACCCAAAGGCCGCAGTATAAGTTACGGCATGACTTACGTGACCCGCAAGCCTACAAAGATAGCCACGATACCTGTCGGCTATGGCGACGGATATTCAAGGTATTTTTCAAATAAAGCGCATGTTTTAATAAAGGGCAGCCGTTGTCCGATAGTAGGCAGGGTTTGCATGGACATGTGCATGGTGAATGTGGGGCATTTAAAAAATCCAAAAGTAGGCGACGACGTTATCCTCATAGGCAGCCAGGCGGGCGAGATTATAAGGGCGGAAGAATTAGCCGGGCTTATAGATACCATACCTTACGAGGTATTATGCAACATAGGCCATCGCGTTCCCAGGGTGTATAAAAAATAGGGGGCTATATGTCTGAAGGCACTTTTTTGACAAGAGAGGGATGCGATAGGCTTAAAGAAGAATTAAAAATACTCAAGACTGTGAAACGCAGGGAGATAGCGAGCGCTCTTGAAAAAGCGAGGCAGCTCGGAGATTTAAGCGAAAACGCGGAATATGATTCCGCGAAACAGTCGCAGGCGATAAATGAAAAAAGGATCAGAGAACTTGAAGAAAAGATTCTGACCGCCAGGATTCTGGATAATGAAAGCATATCTTCGGATAAGGCATATATAGGCGCTAAATTAAAATTGGTAGACATAGATTCAAAAGAAGAAATAGATTACATGCTGGTGAGTGAGGATGAGGCTGATTACGGCCAGAATAGGATTTCCATTTCTTCTCCTGTGGGGAAGGCACTTTTGGGCCGTAAAATAGGTGATATTGTTAATATAAAAGTGCCCGCGGGAGCCTTGAGATATAAAATTACCGGTATATCCAGATAGTAAAATTGTATTGAATTTTATCTGTTAAGATGAGATAATAGGAGCTACTTAAATTGAAGCCCAAAATTCCTTGGGCGAATGTATAAACCCAGATTTTGCAATAGCAAAATCTGCCCGAAGGGCCGACAGATTAAATCCGAGAGGATTTAATCTTGCTCGTCGGGATAATCCCAAACAAACTTCTAATGCAAATTTTGGGATAAAAAACTAATGGCTATAGATTTTAAACCGGCCAGAGAAAGGGAGACGTTATGAATATCAGGAACACTTGGTTTGCGGCTGCAGCGGCTGCAGTATTGACATTATTTTGCGTTGTTTCTTCAAATGCAGCTTCCCAGAAAGGAAGTTTCGCGGCAAAGGTCAATGGAGCCGGGATAAAAACAGCTACATTAAACGCAGCGGTCAATAATTATGTAGAAAACCAGAAAATGTTCGGAGTCACTGTAAAAGATGAAGAAAAAGATAAATTAAAAAAGGATATCCTGAATGAGCTTATATCTGCAGAATTACTGTATCAGGCAAGCCAGAAGGCAGGCCTTGGGGACATGAGCAAAGAGGTTGACAGCCAGCTGGAAAACATTAAAAAAGGATTCGGTTCTGATCAGGAATTTCAGAAGGTCCTGAAGGAAAGAGGTATAGAGATAAAAGACCTGAAAGAAGACATCAAAAAAGGTATCTACATAAATGCGTATCTGGAAAAGGATGTGTTTTCTAAATTAGGCCCTGTGACAGAAGATGAAAAAAAGCAGGAATATGAGGGCAATAAGGATAAATTAAATGTTCCTGATGAAGTAAAGGCGAGCCATGTGCTCATAAAGGTTGGAGATAAGGCTGTTGCAGAAGAGAAACAGAAGGCGAAGGAAAAGATAGAGGCATTAAGGGCCAGGGCTATGTCGGGCGAAGATTTTGCCAAGCTCGCTAAAGAAAACTCAGAAGACGCCTCAGCTCCTAATGGCGGAGATCTCGGTTATTTCAAAAAAGGCGACATGGTAAAACCTTTCGAAGATGCCGCCTTCGGCCTTGAAAAAGACCAGATAAGTCCTGTAGTTGAGACTCAGTTTGGCTATCATGTGATAAAGGTGACGGATAAAAAAGCCGCTCACACCTTAACATATGAGGAAGTTTCCAAAGACATAGAGAAATTTTTACTTAATAAGCATAAGAGGGACGAGATAAATAAAACCACAGAGTCGTTAAGGAAAAACGCCAAGATAGAGATAATGTAGGGAACGGTTTAAAACCGTTCCCTACGACACTATTTTTTGTCGAGGGTATTATGCGGAGCGATATTATCAAGAAAGGTATTTCTAAAGCAGGCAACAGGGCTCTTTTATACGCCACAGGCGCGTGCTGCAGTGATTTGAAAAAGCCTTTTATAGGCGTGGCGTCCAGTTTTACCGATCTCATACCCGGGCACATGCACATGCGGACGCTGGAGCGTTCCATTGAAAACGGTGTTTACGCGGGCGGAAGCAGGCCTTTTGTTTTCGGGATACCGGGCATATGCGACGGTATTGCGATGGGCCATTCAGGCATGAAATATTCTCTGGCGTCAAGAGAACTGATAGCGGATATGGTAGAGACCATAGCAGGCGCGTATTCGCTCGACGGCCTTGTGCTTCTGACCAATTGCGATAAAATCACCCCGGGCATGTTAATGGCCTGCGCGAGGATGAACATCCCGGCTATTATTGTTACGGCAGGCCCGATGCTGACAGGGCATTATAAAGGAAGGCGCCTGGATCTTGTAAGGGATACGTTTGAAGCTGTAGGGAAATTCAAAAAAGGCGAGATTTCAAAAGGAGATATGGATGAACTGGAGATGAATGCTTGTCCCGGGCCGGGTTCGTGCCAGGGCCTTTTTACAGCCAATACAATGAGCTGTCTTACCGAGGCAATGGGCATGTCTTTGATAGGGTGCGCTACGTCTCTCGCTGTATCCAGCAAAAAAATGAGGATAGCTTTTGAGAGCGGCAGAAGAATAACCGAGCTTGTTTCAAAAAATGTGAAGCCGCGCTCTATTATGAATAAAAAGGCATTCTTGAACGCGATAACCGTGGATATGGCGCTTGGAGGTTCCACGAATACAGTTTTGCATCTTACGGCAATAGCCAGAGAGGCCGGAGTTTCATTGCCGCTTGATGTGTTTGACAAAATGAGCAGGGTTACTCCTAAGATATCCGATTTAAGGCCCGGGGGAGAATATTTTCTGGAAGATCTGGAAATTGCGGGGGGCATACCCGGTGTTTTAAAAAGGCTGGAGGCAAAACTAAATGATAATCCCACCGTGAGTGGATTATCCATAAAAGAAATAGCGAGGCTCAGTAAAGTTTCGGACGAAGAAGTTATAAGGCCTTTGGATAATCCCTATAAGTCAGAAGGCGGTATCGCTGTATTAAAAGGCAATATAGCCCCTGAAGGCTGCGTTGTAAAACAGGGCGCGGTAAGCGAAGACGCAATGTTTTTTAAAGGCTCTGCAAAGGTGTTTAACTCCGAAGAAGATTCAATGAAGTCTATCTTAAACGGAAAGATTAAAAAAGGGGATGTGATTGTAATTAGATACGAAGGCCCTGCAGGAGGCCCGGGCATGAGAGAAATGCTTTCTCCCACGTCCGCAATAGTAGGGATGGGTTTATCAAATGACGTAGCGCTTATCACGGACGGAAGATTTTCAGGTGGGACAAGAGGGCCGTGCATAGGGCATATCTCTCCGGAAGCAAGTAAAGGCGGCCCCATAGCTATAATTAAAGATAATGATGTCATTACGATAGATATAAAAAATAGGCGCATGGATGCGGATTTATCCGGGCCTGAAATAGAGAAGCGCCTTAAAAAATGGAAGGCCATGAAACCAAGAATTACGAGCGGCTGGCTTTCAAGATACAGCCGGATGGTGTTGTCTGCGAGTAAGGGAGCAGTGCTGGAATAAATTTGAAAAATGTTCTTCTCGATAACATAGGAAATTATATTAACCTTTTTAATCTCAAAATGCCCTAAGGTGACACTCTGACATTGTCAGAGTGTCACCTTAGAGATGGGCATAAGAAGATCTCTCCCCGCCATCCGCCAAAGAACTGTGGCGGAGCGGGTCTGCGGAAAATCTGGTAAAGTTTCTGTCCGCTGCGCTCTTTAGCGGGCAGATTTTGCTTGAACAAGCTCGAAGAATATTATTCGAATGAACGAAGTGAGTCGAGAACAAGAAGTCAATTTTAATTATGAAACTGACCGGCGCAAAGATATTAATAGAATCTTTAAAAAAAGAAGGCGTTGAAGTAATATTCGGCTATCCAGGCGGCCAGGTCCTGCCCATATTTGACGCCTTATATGACGCTGATATAAAATTTATACTGGCCAGGCATGAACAGGGCGCTGCTCATGCGGCAGACGGATACAGCCGCGCGACAGGAAAAGTCGGCGTGTGTCTTGCGACCTCCGGGCCTGGCGCCACGAATCTTACCACAGGCATCGCCAACGCATATATGGATTCTATACCGATGATAGCGATTACCGGCCAGGTCAAGTCTTTTCTAATAGGAAACGACGCCTTTCAGGAGGCAGATATTACCGGTATTACGCGGTCTATAACAAAACATAATTATTTAGTTAAAGACGTTAAACACCTTGCGCAGATTATATGCGAGGCATTTTATATCGCTTCAAGCGGAAGGCCTGGGCCGGTTTTAATCGATATCCCTTCGGATATCCAGCAGCAGGAGACAGAGTTTAAATGGCCCGAGGGAATAGAAATCAGAAGCTATAAGCCGACTTATTTTGGCCATCCGGGCCAGATCAAAAAGGCAGCCAAGCTGATAGCTTCTGCCAAGAAGCCTCTTATCTACGCAGGCGGAGGAATTATCACGTCAGGCGCTCATTTTGAATTAAAAAAGCTGACAGAAAAACTCAATACCCCTATTACGTGGACCCTGATGGGTATAGGATGTTTTCCCGCTACGCACAAACTTTCTTTAGGCATGCTTGGCATGCATGGGACCGCATATGCTAATCACGCCATTATGGAGGCGGATCTGATACTTGCTGTTGGCGCGCGTTTTGACGACAGGGTTACGGGAAGGCTTGATAAATTCGCGCCTTACGCCAAAGTAATACACATTGATATAGACCCCACGTCCATCAGTAAAAATGTGAGGGTGGATATACCAATAGTGGGAGACGCGAAGAATATTTTAGGCCAGCTGATAGAGGATATAAATAAACTGCCTGATACATCCGAGTGGCTTAAAACAATCGAATCGTGGAAGGGGAAATATCCCCTTAAATATCAGGGCAGGAAAGATGTAATAAAACCTCAGTATGTCGTAGAGCAGATCTATGAAGCCACAAAAGGAAAAGCCGTTATCACAACAGAGGTCGGCCAGAATCAGATGTGGGCGGCCCAATGGTATAAATACGATTACCCGCGCACGTTTATTTCATCGGGCGGACTTGGGACTATGGGATTTGGTTTTCCTGCTGCGATGGGGGCGAAGGTCGGGAAGCCTGACAGTGTAGTTTTTGATATAGCGGGAGACGGGTCTATACAGATGAATATACAGGAGCTTGCCACCTGCGTTTGTAATAAGATTAATGTCAAGGTAGCGATACTCAATAACGGTTATCTCGGCATGGTGAGGCAGTGGCAGGAGTTATTTTATAAAAAGAGGTATTCATACACTAATTTAACAAATCCTGATTTTGTGAAATTGGCTGAAAGTTACGGAGCGGCCGGCATACGCGTTACGAAAAGAGAAGATGTCCGCAGGGCGATTGAAAAGGCGATCTCTATAGATAATGTAGTGTTTATTGATTTTAAGGTAGAGGAAGAAGAAAATGTGTTTCCCATGGTTCCTGCGGGCGAAGCGTTAAATAGTATGATAGAGGGATTGGCGTAGTCCTGAGCGGAGTCGAAGGGCGTAATGAGGCACACTATCTCTGTTTTAGTTGAAAATAAATTCGGGGTGCTAGCCCGCATAGCGGGCCTATTCAGCGCACGCGGCTATAATATAGCGTCTCTCGCGGTATCTGAGACCAT
>PEUD01000095.1:0-9778 GCA_002780805.1 Candidatus Omnitrophica bacterium CG02_land_8_20_14_3_00__42_8
GCGCCAAAGTTTATCTACGCGAAGCCCGCTGAAGCTCGCTTCGCTGCTCCAAACAACGCGTCTCGTCAGAGTTCTTCTACAACTGAACTGTTACCTATTTTGAGGCGTTCATTTCTCCGCAGGGTTTCCTGAATAGTACATTTAATTGACAATTCAATAGACATATGGTATGCTTTTATTAGGAGGAGGCGGAGGGCATGGTTATAGTGAAAGAGGACTCGACATTGGTAGGGGTATCGGAATTCCGCACAAAGGCGGATGAGATTTTTAATGAGCTGAAGAGCCGCAAGGTAATTATTGAAAAGCGCAATAAGCCTATCGCGGTACTTCTATCTCTGAAAAAATACGAGGAAATGGAAGAGCTTTTTGAATGGATTGAAGATAATGCGCTTGGCCATTTAGCCAAAGAAAGGGAGAAGGCCTTGTCTAAGGCAAAATACCTGTCGTTACAGGAAGTGTCGAAAAAGATTGGGCTGCGCTGATGCGGGCCATTAAATTCTATCCATTGGTATTGAGAAAAGACTTCAAAAAAATAGATCCTGAAAATCAGCGGCAGATTCTCAGGCAGATAGTAAAAAAACTGAGTATTAATCCTGAGGCGTATGGCAAGGCCCTCTCCGGAGAACTGCATGGCTGCTGGAGATTGAAAATCGGAGATTTCAGGGTAATATATAGGATCTTAAAAGATAGGATAGAGGTTCTGGTTGTTAAAATAGGCATTCGCAGAGATTTTGAGGTTTATGAGAAGTTTCTGTTACGGCTTAAGAAGGTATGATAAGATAATTTTGAAAGCCGCAGGTTTTCGAGGCCTGAGTCGTCCATGGTATTTATATATTTATAGTTTGTCAATTCCCCGCAGAATTCCCTGAAGATAAATTCAGCAATACCTTTGAATTTCAAATCACAGACTTCCAGGAGCACACAGAACATATCTTTTGTTAATTCAAATCCAAACGTATACGCGGCGATTTTATTTCTAATCTTTATGACCCGGCCTGCCAATCCCAGGGCTTTAAAATTTTTTATTGCCAGCTTGTGAGCGGAAAAACTATCTTCCAGTAATTCGTGATAATAGGGGTCAGGGAATTTTTGTTTTCTGGCAGAAGCCCATTTTATAAATAACTTGAGGCAGTCGTTTTTCATGTTTTGCCTGTAAGGCAGATATTGAAATTTATAATTTTTTGAAAAATAATTGCATCCCGCTCTTTTGTGTTTATATTTATTGCCCTTAAGACCGGCCAGGGCTTCTCTGAGGTATATATAATCAGGAAATTTTTTGAGGGAATTAAAATCTATATAGCCGGAATCCGTTTCAATCAGTATTTCCAGTCCTTCCCCGTTTTTTTTCCACCAAACAGGATTTTTTTCTTTCCAGATAAATAGATTTACAAAATTCTGGCTGGAGTCAGGGCATTCTATTTTTTTAAAAAAGTTATCAAACGCGGCCTTATCCTTTAATGAGATTTGCCTGAATCCGTTTTTCTCCGGATTATTGACGAGCAGTTTTGTGAGCGTGTCTAAATAAGAAAATTGCGATACATCGTCCTGGAAATTTCCTATAAATGAAGGGTTTATAGCTATTCTGGAAGCAGTTTCTTTTTTCTCCAATAGATCCGCAAGATAATGAAAATAATTTTTTATCAGGGCCTGATTTCCGGCATTTACGCTGAAGGGACATTTTTTATCTATGCCCATGATTATCTTTTCTCGTTTTTCATCAAACATTATCGCGAACGGGTAAAGCCTGCAGTCAAGAGGCCTTTTTGAGTAAATAGAGCATTTATTTTTTTTTGTGTTAAAAAAGGGACAGGCGTGGATATCTTTAAAGGGTTTTAATGTGACACGGCCTGATTTATCTAGATATGGCTTTATTTTTGGAGTTATCTCATTTGGCAGGAAAAGCGGGGCCAGGGCTGCAGATTTATCTATAAACCTGCAGCATACGTCGCATGAAAGGCACACCTTTGAAGGTATAATTTGTTTTAGCATGAGTATATTTTATCATTAAAATCTTCACTTTACATTTATTTTTTGGTATAATAACAAAAAATCAACCCTTCGACATGCTCAGGGTTGATACTGAGCGGCGCTTCTATACGTAGCCAAAGGGCACGGCTTGGCGCCGTCGAAGTATCAAGGGGGGAAGAGGTATGAGAAATAAATATTATTTTATTGTATCTATATTGGCGATATTGTCTTTCTATGGATGTAATATTGTCCCTAAGTCAGTTCAATATCAGAGGGAAGAGGAGAAGCTTATAGGAAGTGCTGATATTATTAATCCAAAAATAGAAGAGGTGCAGGTCATATTGAAAAGCGAGGGCTATGAGCCCGGTAATACAGACGGCAGGATGGGGAAAGAAACGCGCGATGCCATAAAGGCGTTTCAGGAATCAATGGGCCTTAAAAGCACGGGTTATATAGATAAGATTACTTTAACCCAGGTGGAAGATTCAAGAAGGGCAAGGGAGATACTTGAGTCCAAGAAAGATTACGGCCTCAAGGCAAAGGGAACCATGCAGAGAAATCCAACCAAAGCAGAATTCAGGCCTACTGCAAAGGAGATTCAGGCTGCTTTGAAGAATGCCGGTTTTAATCCCGGCTCAATAGACGGCAAGATAGGGCCGAGGACGAGACAGGCAATAAAGGATTTTCAAAAGTCAAAGGGCCTTGTTCCTGACGGAGTGGTAGGGCCTAAGACCTGGACTAGTTTGGGCAGGTATTTATAAAAGGTATTGACAAAATTTGCCGTAAATGGTATAAGTTAATGTAATTATAAAACAGAAAGAGGAGGGGACAAAAATGGGTAAATTTATAACAGTGCTTGGTGGATTGATAAGCATTATACTGGGCGCATGGGGACTTATCACGTGGTGGGATAGCTTTGTTATACTCTTGAAAGGGTGTGTTCCGCCTATATTGATCTTAGGCGGCCTTGCCGCTCTTTTTGCGGGCATCAGCGAAATAAAAGATTACAGCCAGGCAAAAAAAGAAGAAGCGAAAAACAAAGAAGAGAAAAAGTAAGACTATAACAGGATAAAGTTAATAGAAGAAGAGCCCTTTAGCATTGGGGCTCTCTTCATTTTGAATCGCGGAACTACGCGGAAGCTAACCCTCACTTTGTTCGGGTCAAACGCGGAACTACGCGGAAATGTGTGAACTTCCACGTTATTCCGCGTCCCGCCAACGAAACAATGGCGGGCTTCAGCGTGGTTCAGCGATTAAGAGGGGGGTTTATGAATTATTTTAAAACAGGTTTATTATTGGTTATTCTGACCATGATTTTCGTGCTGATAGGCGGTTATTTTGGAGGCCGGCAGGGCGCAGTGTATGCGTTTATATTCGCCTTCATGATGAATATGATTTCGTACTGGTTCAGCGATAAGATCGTGCTTATGATGTATAAAGCCAAGGAAGCGAATGCAAACGAAGTGCCGGAAATTTATAACATAGTGAAAGAACTGGTAAGAGACGCTAAAATACCCATGCCCAAGGTATATATAGCGCCGCAAGATTCGCCCAATGCCTTTGCGACAGGCAGGTCTCCTAAACACGCGGCAGTATGCGTTACCCAGGGTATATTAAATATTCTGGATAGAGAAGAATTAAAAGGGGTCCTGGCTCATGAGCTTTCGCACATAAAAAATAGAGACACCCTGATAATGACTGTAGCAGCTACAATCGCAGGCGCGATTACTATGATAGCAAACATGGCAAGATGGGCAGCCATATTCGGAGGGAGGGGAAACAGGGATAGAGAAGGCGGCGGCAGCGGTATAGGTATGTTAGTCATGTTGATAGTTGCCCCTATAGCAGCCATGCTGATACAACTTGCTATATCCAGATCCAGGGAATACGCCGCTGATAAAAGAGGCGCTTTGATAGCAGGCACTCCAATGGGTCTTAGCGCCGCGCTTTTAAAATTAGAAAAAGGGAATAAAGTTTATCCTATGGATGCAAATCAGGCTACGGCGCATTTATTCATAGTAAATCCTTTAAGCGCCGGCGCGATCGCGGGGCTTTTCAGCACTCATCCGCCTATAAAAGAAAGGGTAAAAAGGTTAGAAAGCATGGTTATATAAGAGAACGTTACAGTAGGTAAAGGCAAAGGCCGAAATATCCCTGTAGGGGAACCTTAAGGTTCCCCTACAGGGATATTTATGAAGGTCTTTGCGACAAAATTGTAGGGCACACAATAGCAGCTTATAGCAGCTGTAGGGCACACTTTAGTGTGCCAATCAGTGTGCCAATCAGTCTATCGGAGGTGCGCATGGTTGATTTCAGCCCAAAGTACGGCCAGGACATAAGACAGATAAATGAAAAAGTCAAAGAATCAAGCTTGTTTATTCAGCAGATTACGCAGGAACTGTCCAGGGTAATAGTCGGTCAGCATTATCTTGTAGACAGGCTGATCATCGCCCTCTTGGCAAACGGCCATATATTGATAGAAGGAGTGCCGGGTCTCGCGAAGACGCTTGCCGTCAAGACGCTTTCCAAATGCATCCAGACAAAATTCCAGCGCATTCAATTCACGCCTGATTTATTGCCCGCAGATTTAATAGGGACACTTGTTTATAATCCGAAAGACGGGGCATTTACAACTAAAAAGGGCCCGATATTTTCGAATCTCATACTTGCAGACGAGATTAACAGGGCTCCTGCCAAGGTGCAGAGCGCGCTTTTGGAAGCGATGCAGGAGAGGCAGGTTACCATAGGAGAAAATACATTTCCGTTAGAAGAACCTTTTCTGGTGCTGGCTACGCAAAATCCAATAGAGCAGGAAGGCACCTATCCTCTACCCGAGGCGCAGATAGACAGGTTTATGTTAAAAATAAAAATAGACTACCCTGATAAGAAAGAAGAAAAAGAGATAATGGAGCGCATGGCAGGCCATGATCCCAGCGAAGTAAAAGCTGTTGTTTCTCCGCAGGATATTCTAAAGGCAAGAGAGACTGTGAACGAGATTTACATGGATGAGAAGGTCAAGGATTACATAGTGAACATTATTTATGCAACCCGCACCCCGGAAGCGTATAAGCTGGACATAAAGAATCTTATCGCATACGGGGCGTCTCCGAGGGCTTCTATATACCTTAATATAGCTTCTAAAGCCCACGCGTTTATCCGAGGAAGAGGATACGTGACGCCTGAGGACATAAAAGCGATAGGCATGGATATTTTAAGGCATCGCGTTATTCTTACATACGAAGCGGAAGCGGAAGAGATGACGAGCGAGGATATCGTAAAGAAGGTCTTTGATGAAATAGAAGTCCCCTAAATCGCGGAACCACACTGAAATTAAATACTAATTTCAGCGTTTTTCCGCGTCCCGCCAACGAAACAATGGCGGGCTTCTGCGTGGTTCCGCGGTATAAAGATGATTCCCAAAGAGATTTTAAAAAAAGTCAGACAGATTGAGATAAGAACCGGAAGGATTGTAAATGATATCTTTGCCGGAGAATACGAGTCTATATTCAAAGGCAGGGGCATGGAGTTTCATGAAGTCCGGGAATATGTCCCTGGAGACGATATACGCTCCATTGACTGGAACGTCACTGCGCGCGCAGGCCATCCATATGTCAAAAAATTCGTAGAAGAAAGAGAGCTCACGGTAATAATCATGGCGGACATCAGCGGCTCCGGAAATTTCGGCACCAGGAATAAAATGAAGATAGAATTGATGGCGGAGATAGGCGCCGTGCTTTCTTTCAGCGCGATAAAGAACAACGACAAGATAGGGCTGTTATTATTTACCGATAAGATTGAAAAATTTATCCCGCCTAAAAAAGGCAGGCCGCACGTATTAAGGGTGATAAGAGAGCTTTTGTATTATAAACCGAAATCCAGAAAGACATCGATAAATTCAGCCTTGGAATATTTGGGAAAGGTTTTAAAAAAACGCTCGGTCGTATTCCTTATTTCCGATTTTATGGATTCAGATTATGAAAGGCTCCTCAGGATCTTGAATAAACGGCACGATATTGTAGGCATCTCTATATCCGACCCCCGAGAGAAAGATATCCCTGACATAGGCCTTGTGGAATTTGAAGACGCAGAGACAGGAGAGATTTTATTCCTGGACACAGGAGATGATTTGTTGAGAAAGGAACTTGCAAAGAAAAGAGGGTCTTTTGTAGACGCTAGAAATAAGGCCTTCATGTCCATGGGCATTGATTCAGTGGATATATCCACTGATAAGCCTTATATAGAGCCATTGATACTTTTTTTCAGAATGCGCGCCAAAAGATTTAGATAAATGCTGTTAAAAAAATGGGGAGGGGATATGAAAGAAAAGATTATAAACATTCTGCTTATAATCGCAATCATCATAGGTATAGAAACCACGTTTCTGACATTTAAGTCTTTCAGGCATTTTTTTATGAAAAAGGATTTTTCAGCCAGAGATAGCAGCGATATTGACATTCAGAAGAAATTGGCGGAAGAATATATGAACCAGGGCCTCTATGAAAAGGCTGTCGATTCGTATGAAAGATATATCAATTTGCCATGGCTTGGGCTGGAGAAGAAATCGAATCTCAGCTATATAATAGGAAACATATACATGGACAATCTCTCTGATTATAATAATGCTCTCGCGAGTTTTGTAAGGGCAAAGGTTTATTATTCTTCGAATGCCGGCATATCCGAAATAAATAAAAAAATAGTCATCTGCCTTGAGAAATTGGGCAAGAGCGTAGACGCGGAAAGGGAGATGTCAAGGGTTACCTCTTTAACTGGGCAGGAAAAGAAAGAGCTTCCAAAGACAAAAGAAGACAGCATAATAGTCGCAAAAATAGGCAACAGGAGTATAACCATGGGAGAATTTAATAAAGAGATAGAAAGATTCCCCATGGCAAAAGAGTTATTCAAAGAAAAAAAGAAAAAATTGGAGTTTTTAGGGCAGTATATAGCTGGAGAATTATTGTATGATTCCGCAAAAAGGCAAGGCCTTAATGACGATAAAAAAGTAATAGAGGATTTGGATTTCGCGAAAAAACAACTGATGATAGACAGATTAATAGCGGAGGAGGTTGATTCAAAGCTGGAAGAGCCTACTGAAGGAGACCTAAAATTATATTACGAAGCCAATAAAGATAAATATATGGAAGAAAAAAAGGATGAAGCTGGGAAAACAACAAAGGTTCAGCAAGAATTCGAACAGGTTAAAGACAGGGTCAATTTTGAGTATATGTCTATGAAACGCCAGGAAAAGATCAGTGGTTTATTGGATAACCTTAAAAAGGCAAAGGGTGTGCTTATATACGATGACCAGTTCAAGGAAGAATAATACGGAGGATGAGTGAGGGTAGAGGTAAAGGTTATTGCGAGGGCTAAAAAAGAAGAGATAGAAAAGGTCTCGGAGAATAATTATAGAATAAAGGTATCTCTCCCGCCTGAAAAAGGCAAGGCTAATAAAAGGGTGATAGAACTTCTTTCAGAGGAGTTTGATATAAAAAAGAAAGATATCAGGATTGTGTCAGGAGAGACGAATAGCAGGAAGATAATAGAGATAGATTTATGAAAAAGATATTAATAAGCGTAATTTTATTATTACTGTGCAAGCCTCTATTTGCGGAGCCAGTGGATCTAAAGGTAAAAGTAGACAAGGATAAGATCACTATCGGCGATAGAGTAAGATATGAAATTATTGTGGAATATGATAATGGTGTTGAGATAGAGCCTTACGCTCCCGGGAAAAACCTTGGAGAATTTGAGGTAAAGGATTATAAAATAGATATCCCGCAGAAAACAAAAAGCGGAAGAATTGTTTCTAAGGCTGTATATACCATAGCTACTTTTACAACAGGCGGATTTACTATCCCGAGCTTAAAAATAAAGTATAAGGGCATGGATAAGCAGGAAAAAGAGATTGCGTCTGGCGAGATAAAAATAAATGTAGAAAGCGTAAAGCCCAGCCCTAACGACACAGATGATATAAGGCCGTTGAAAGGCCCTGCAGAGATAAAAAGCTGGTTTCTTGCATGGCTGCTTGCCGCATGTATTTTAGTTACAGCGGTTATCGCAGCGTTTATATATTTTAAGAAGAAAAAGAGAGAGGAAGAAAAGCCAGCCCTGCCCTCAAGGCCTGCGGAAGAAATAGCGAAAGACGCTTTGAGGACTCTTAAGGAAATGCAGTTTGTGGAAAAAGGCATGATCAAGGAATATTATATAAGGCTTTCGGATATTATCAGGACTTATATAGAAAATAGATATCGGATATTCTCTATGGATAGGACTACATGGGAACTTTTTCAGGAAATGAAGTCAAAGAGAATAGAACGCCCGCATGCGGATAAGATAAATTATTTTCTTGAAGACTGCGACATGGTTAAATTCGCAAAGTACACGCCAGGCCAGAAAGAGATCGAAGAGGCTTATAAAAGAGCTGAAGAGATAGTAGACACGACAACCTCTAAAATTACGCTATGAGATTCGCAAATCCCTTATTTTTGATATTACTGGGCATTATACCGCTTTTAGTCTGGGATTATTTCAGGCACGGTAAATTACGCGAAGTGGGCATTGTCTTTTCAGACATATCTATCCCGAAAAACATACGGCCTGGGTTCCGCGTAAAATACAGGCACGGCCCGATGATATTAAGGATGGCAGCTATTTTTATTTTTATCCTGGCGATAGCGAGGCCCCAGGCAGGCCAGAAGGAAGAGGAGATAATAACAGAGGGGATAGATATCATGCTTACCCTGGATATCTCTGGCAGCATGAAGGCAGAGGATTTCGCGCCGCAGAATAGATTGGCTGCGGCAAAGGATGTTTTAACGGAATTTATAAAGTCCAGGCATAACGACAAGATTGGCTTAGTTGTCTTTTCAAGATACAGTTTCACGCAGTGTCCGCTTACGCTTGATTATGGCGCGCTTCTGGAACTTTTGGACAAAATAGACATAGGCATGATAGAAGACGGCACTGCCATAGGAATGGCAATAAGCAACGCTGTAAACAGGCTCAGGGATTCGGAAGTTAAAAGCAGGATAATAATACTTTTGACAGACGGCGTCAATAATGCCGGCAAGATAGATCCTTTAACTGCCGCGAAGGCAGCCAAGGCGCTTGGCATGAGGATATATACGGTAGGAGCTGGAAAGCCAGGAGGCGCCATGTATCCGATAGAGGATCCTATCTTTGGAAAGAGATATGTGCACATGGATACGGAAATAGACGAAGAGCTCCTTAAAAATATTGCTGATGAAACAGGAGGGCTGTATTTCAGGGCAAAGGATAAAGATGGTTTGAGAGAAATATATAAGACAATAGGCCAGCTTGAAAAAACCAGAATAGAGACAAAGGAATACGCGAATTATACGGAGTTGGCGGTGTTTTTTATATTGCCCGGTTTTATACTGCTTTTATTTGAAATCACGCTGGCTAATACCTTATTCAGAAAAATACCTTAGGAGTTTTTATGCATTGGGGAGCGCCTGCATATCTGAATCTTTTTTTATTGGTACCGGCATTGATCGCGTTTTTTGTATTTGCCGGAATAGATAAGAGAAAAAAGATAGAAAAGTTTGGAGATGCCGCTCTTATAAAAAGGCTTTCGTTGTCAAAAAGCCTTGCCATGGAAAGAGTAAAAAAGATTTTGATAGTTATCGCTGTAAGTTTTTTGATCCTTTCTTTAGCCAGGCCTCAGATAGGTTCGAGGCTTACCATGACCAAGCGTTACGGAGTGGATATAATGATTGCTATAGACACTTCTTTGAGCATGCTTGCCCAGGATATAAAGCCGGACCGCATTGAGAAAGCAAAGCTGGAGCTC
>PEUD01000095.1:9914-10198 GCA_002780805.1 Candidatus Omnitrophica bacterium CG02_land_8_20_14_3_00__42_8
CAAGTGGATTCGGAGGTATGAGCAGATGAAGGCGATGATTTTCTCGGAATATGGTGGCCCCGAAGTAATGAAATTCGCAGAGCGCCCGACACCGACACCCGGCCCCGGTCAGGCCTTGGTCAAGGTGGCTGCGGCCGGCGTCAATTTTATTGATATTTACCAGCGCATGGGCTGGTACAAGGTGAGCCTGCCCGCCATCCCCGGCAGCGAAGGCGCGGGCGTGGTCGAGGGGGCCGGGCCGGGCGTGACGGAAGCGCGGCCGGGTGACCGCGTGGCCTGGCTGG
>PEUD01000116.1 GCA_002780805.1 Candidatus Omnitrophica bacterium CG02_land_8_20_14_3_00__42_8
TACAGGGACGTATATTATTAATGGTTTACCATCCGAAGCCTATTATAGTAGTGAGCTATGCATTAGGCGTAGGATGGTCGGGGCGGCTGGACTCGAACCAGCGACTCCCTGCTCCCAAAGCAGGTGCTCTAAGCCAACTGAGCCACACCCCGTGTAATTTTTAATTTTACCAACTACGCCCATTAAAGTCAATACATTTGGGCCTATAAAGTTTATAAGCTTGCACTCAAGCAATACTTGTTTTGTAAACTTATATGATATATAATATGCCCTATGCGCAGAAAAAATACATTATTGAACTTTTTTATAATAATTATCTGCCTTATTGTGCTGGGCGTATCCGCGTTGAATATTTTCCTGTGCACTATGGGGAGGCCCATACTACAGAAAAAACTTTCTGTCATACTTAAAAGAAAAACTGAGGTAGGTTCATTATCCTATTTTACCCTGAGAGGTATCACAATAAGAGATCTGGTAATCTGGAATGTGGAAAATGAGCATCCTCTTTATCACTTCAAAGAACTTAAAATAAAACCTTCTATAAATGCTCTTATATTTGAAAGAAGGCTTAGGTTCCGAAGCGAGCTGTCTCCGACTAAAAATTTCAAGGCGCAGATCGATGCCATAGGAAGTTATAATTTCAAAACAAGCGAACTTTTTTTAAAATTCAGGCTCAGAAATGTGCCTTATGTAGAAGACCTCGGAACCCTCTACGGCACACTGAGATTATACAAGAAACCATGCCTCAAAAAAGACGAAAACCCCACAGATCTGCTGGATATCACATTTACCTCGCCAAAAATACTTCTCGCGGCAAAGTCAAGTATTATAAATAATCAGGGTAAAACAGAAATACGCGGAAAGATTCTGGCGCCTTTTATAAAGACAGATAAGTACCAGTTTATCAATATTAACTCTGATCTGGCTCTCATAGGAGACAAATTATATATATATAATCTATATTCCGACTTTTACAGGGGCACTTTCCGGATGGACAGCTACATGGACCTCGATAACCCGATACCTCCTTTTTCCATCAACGCAAATATCAAAGACATGAACATACATGATTTTTCTACCACGTCTATCCTTGTAAAAAAAGACGTGAGCGGCATATGCAACGCAAATATTAAACTTAAAGGCGCCGTAGGAGCGACAAACTCAATCTATGGTAAATCCTATATTGAAATAAAAAACGCGAATCTCTGGGAATCAGGCATGTTTAAAGGCATTGCCGCGGTATTATTTATCCCAAGATTAGATAAGATCGTTTTTACTGACGCGTACGGGACCATCCAGATAAAAAACAGCCGTTTCTACACTGATAATTTCAAACTGGTAAGTAACGTAATGGAGCTATCTATAAAGGGAGGCCTGGGATTTGACAATAGAGTCGACGCCGCTGTAAAAATAAGATTAAAAAAAGAACTGATACAGGAATCCACGTGGTTTTCAAAGATATCCAGTATTTTATTGGAAAGTGCGGGCTGGTTTATAGGAAATATTAATATCTCGGGCGATATAAAAAAACCTGAGTTCACGGTAAATCCAGTAGGAATAGGAAATATTTTTGACAAGGTTAAAAAGACTATAGACAAAGTGAAAGATATTTTGAAATAATCTTTTTCGTTTTGGCAAGGGCTTTGTTTCTGTGGCTTATCTCATTTTTCCGGGCAGGATCCATTTCGGCAAAGGTTTTCTTACACCCGTCCGGTATGAATATCGGGTCATATCCAAAACCATTATCCCCTTTTAATGTAAAGCATATCTTTCCGCTGCATACACCTTCAGCCGTTCCGATAACCCTGCCTTTATCGGCTACAGCTATCACGCATTTAAAACAGGCTTTTCTTTTGGCAAGAGGAACTCCTTTTAAAAACCTGAGTAGTTTTTCATTATTACTTTTATAAGTAGCGCCTTCCCCGGAGTATCTTGCGGAACACACTCCGGGATCGCCGTTTAAATATTCAACTACAAGCCCTGAATCGTCCGCTACCGTGAATTTTTTAAGAAACCTTGAAACCTGGACTGCCTTTTTTATAGCATTATCCTCAAGGGTCCTGCCGTCTTCCACGACCTCAGGAACACCTTTAAATGAATCCAGCGAAAAAATTTCCACCGGAAGCTCTTTTAGAAGCGCCTTTATCTCCCTGAGCTTATCCTTATTTCTGGTAGCAACGACTAGTTCCATTATAGCTTGATTAGTTTTTTCTGAAGGCCTATGAGATCATCTACGCCGCTTTTCGCGAGGTTTATAAGATCGTTCAGATCCTTCGCGGAAAAAGGTTTTTTCTCAGCTGTACCCTGAACTTCAACCATCTTGCCTGAACCTGTCATGATAATATTCATATCCACTTCAGCTCCTGAATCTTCTTCGTAATTCAAATCCAGGCATTTCTCGCCGTTAACTACTCCTACACTTATAGCAGCCACATAATCTGTAAGGGGTATTGAATTTATTATTTTCTCATTTTTCAATTTTCTAAGCGCATCTGCCAGGGCAATAAAACTTCCCGTGATACTGGCTGTGCGCGTGCCGCCGTCTCCCTGTATCACATCGCAGTCAATCCAGATAGTCCTCTCGCCTAATTTTTTTAACTCGGCAATGGAGCGCATGCTTCTCCCTATCAATCTTTGTATCTCCTGGGTCCTGCCGCTTTGCTTGCCGCGCGAAGCTTCCCTGTCTATCCTGGATTTGCAGGAACGCGGCAGCATGCCGTATTCCGCGGTTATCCATCCCGAACCGGTATTTCTTAAAAATGGCGGGACCTTATCCTCCACGGAAGCGCTGCATATTACCTTGGTGCTGCCCATCTCTATCATGCAGGAACCTTCCGCAAATTTAAGAACATTTCTTTTTATTTTCACTTTTCTCATTTCGTCCAGCCGTCTTCCGTCATTCCTCATAATGCCTCCACTATTGCCGGGAAATCCTGAACCGTTAATCTGTAGATTGCCTCAGGCCCTAAATCTTTATATGCTATAACTTTTGCTGATTTCACTCTTTCCGACAAATACGCGCCTGCCCCGCCTATTGTAATAAAATATACTGCTTTGTATTTTTTTATCGCCAGGATTACCTCTTTTGACCTTTCGCCTTTACCTATCATTCCTATAAGGCCATGTTTTAATAGTAAAGGTGTAAAAGGATCCATTCTGGAACTCGTAGTAGGGCCGCATGAACCTATGACCTCTCCGATTCTTTTAGGCGCAGGCCCTGTGTAATATATTGTCTCGCCTTTTAACAAAATCGGAATTTTCCTGCCGGACTTTAAACTATCCGCAAGCCTTTTATGCGCCGCGTCCCTCGCGGTTAAAAGAGGTCCGCTCAGCAGAACCATTTCTCCCGGCTTAAGCGTCTTTATAACATTTCTTACAAGGGGTAAAAATATTTTTCTCATATAGTAGTTTCTGCTGTACGGGTAGCGTGACAGCTTATATTTATAGCTACAGGCAATCCTGCTATATGCGTAGGATAAGTTAATACGCTCACGCCAAGCGCAGTAACATTGCCCCCAACGCCTATGGGTCCAATCCTGAGATTGTTAACTTTTTTCAATACGCTTTTTTCAAGCTTTGCGATATGTCTATCTTTGTTGGTTTTTCCAAGCGGCCTGAATATTGCTTCCTTTGAAAGAGCTACCGCCTTATCAAGGGTTCCGCCTATGCCTATACCTATATATACAGGCGGGCACGGTATAGAACCTGCTTCCTTTACGCTATCTGCAATAAACCGCTCTATTTCTGAAAGCGGGTCAGTCGGCCTGAACATCCTGGTTTTACTCGCATTCTCGCAGCCAAAACCCTTTGCAGCGACTTTTATGTTAATCTTATTCCCACGGACTATCTCGGTATAAATAATGGAAGGCAGGTTTGTATTTGTATTTTTTCTTATCAGGGGGTCTTTTACAATTGAATTCCTAAAATAACCTTTTTTATACGCAAGGGCCACGCCTTCATTGACTGCCTTTTTAAGAGAGCCTTTTACAATTAAAGATTGCCCTATTTTTAAATATACGACTGCCATGCCCGTGTCCTGACATATAGGCAGCATCTTCTTTTTGGCGATGGCCGCATTTTTAATAATTATGTCCAGGACGTACCCGGCTTTCGCGCTGGTTTCATTTTTTCTGGCAAGTCTCAGGCTGGAAAGTATATCAGGCCTTAAAGACGTGTTTGCCTTGATAAATAAATCTTTCACTGTATCTCTTATCAATTTAGAATCTATTGTTCTTATCATCTTAAACCCAATATCCTGTGAACTTGCGGTATCAACCTCACATTATTCAATGCAGAATTTGCCATATCCAAAAATCTGCCGGCAGAATTTATTTTCTGTATCTTATTATTTATAGTCGCGGGCTGAAGTATAAAAAATATGCCCCTGTCTACGCCTTTTATTATAGATACAGCCCTTTTTATATCCGATATTGATGTTTTATCCGTAATGACTGATTTTACAAAAACTTTTTTTCGGACAGCTTCTTTAAGAAAATCCGCGTGAGCTTTCCAATAAGCCCTGATCCCGGTAGAAGACGGGAGCTTTATATCCATGCTTATTATATCTAAAAAATCAATAATCTCCAAAAGTTTATTTTTCAATGTGCCGTTGGTCTCAAGATATATGACAAAACCGCTTTCCTTCAGACGGGGAAGAACTTCTTTCAAAAAACTAGAATATAAAAGCGGTTCCCCGCCCGTGAGAGAGACTACTTTATTGTTTTCCCTTACAATGGCCTCTATAAGTTCCTGCGCTGAATATTCCCTGAATTGATTTTTCCGGGCCTCATCGCAAAAACCGCAATTTATATTGCACCCGTGAAACCTTACAAATGTCTGGGCCTGGCCGACGTACAAACCTTCGCCCTGAATAGAGCTGAATATTTCTGTAATTTTAGCTTTATTCATAATCATATTCCGTTCGTCGAACAGGACAAATAAGGTTACACTTCGACATTGTCAGAGTGTAACCTTATTTAATTTAAAAAGCCTTTGGCCCGGAGACGGCATGCATCGCACACGCCGCAGGGCCTGCTCCCGCCTTTATAGCAGGACCATGTGAGATTAAAATCCACTCCCAACCCAGTGCCGATCCTCACTATGTCTTTTTTTGTTTCGTACAATAACGGTGCGACTATTTTTATGCCCCCTGCCTTTACGGCTTTCTTAAAAAGTTCGTTAAATTTCCTGTAATATCCCGGCCTGCAGTCAGGATATCCTGAAAAATCTACCGCGTTCGCGCCTATGAAAACCGCTTTCGCGCCTATTGCTTCAGCGTAAGAAAGGCCAAAACTTAAAAAAATAGTATTTCTGGCAGGGACATATGTAGGTGGTATATTATCTCTGTCTGAAAGGTTTCTGTTCTCAGGAACTTTTATATTTTTATCTAAAAGCGCGCTTTTCCCCCAGGGCAGACATATTTTTAAAACAGTGCAGCCGGATTTCGCGGCCCGGGCTATCTTTTTCGCGGATAATATTTCTTTTTTATGCCGCTGGCCGTAATCAAACGTAAGACAGCTTGTCTTATATCCTTTTTTTTTCGCGATAAAAAGAGTAACTGCCGAATCCATACCGCCTGATAGTAACACAACTGCTTTTTTCATAAGATTACATTGGGGCGGCATAAGATGCCGCTTCTACATTAAATTTTTTACGCCCTTGGGTGGACCTTGTCGTAAATCGATCTCAATCTCTCGGTAGTCACATGCGTGTATATCTGAGTCGTGGAAAGATTCGCGTGGCCTAAAAGTTCCTGCACCGATCTCAAGTCCGCCCCCCTGTCCAGCATATGGGTGGCAAAAGAATGCCTTAATGAATGAGGAGAGATATTCTCATTAAGGCTGGTTTTATGGATATATTTATGGACTATCCTTCTTACAGCCCTGTCGCTCACGCGCCTTTTGCTTTTATTAATAAATACCGGTTTTTTTTCATTTATATCGCTCACGCCGATCCTTTCAAAATAGGCCCTTATAGTTCTCAGGGCCTTGTCCCCTATGGGCACAAGCCTTTCTTTCTTGCCTTTTCCGCGTACCTTTAATACCCCGCTTATAAAATCAATGTCCTCTTTATTCAGGCCCACAAGCTCGCCCACTCTTATCCCAGTTGAATAAAGCGTTTCCAGAATAGCCCTGTCGCGCAAGCCTGTATCATCGGAAGGATCCGGGGATTCTAAGAGTTTCACAGCATCATCTATGCTTAAAAATAGGGGCAATTTCTTCTCTATCTTGGGCGTTGAAAGGCTGACGCTGGGATTGGCCTTTATATACCCTTCCCTGTAAAGAAATTTAAAAAAACTCCTGAGGCAGGCCATCTTTCTGGCTACGGATCTCCTTGCGAAATTCCTCTCCTTCATCCTGGCCAGAAAAAGCCTCACGTCCAGATGAGTAATCTGCTCTATAGGTTTATCTTTTATTGATTCACTGAATTCCCTGAGGTCTATCTTATAGTTAGTTACGGTATGTCCCGAGGCGTTCTTTTCAATCTGCAGATAATTGATAAATTTATACACATATCGGTCAAACATCTTCTACCTCTAACGCGGTATCTTCGTCACTCTGGGAGGGAAGCCTGCGGGATATATGATGGCATTTCGGATAATTAGAACAGCCGTAAAAATGCCTGCCTCTTTTGGAGCGGCGCTCGACGAGCATTCCGCCGCAGTCAGGCTCAGGGCATTTCACGCCCGTAGGTATAGCTTTGGCAAACCTGCAGTTAGGAAAATCGGAACAGCTTAAAAACCTTCCGAGCCTTCCCCATTTTATAACCATGGGCTTGCCGCATTTTTCGCAAATCTCCAAGGTTTTTACAACCTCGCCTTTTACCTTGCGCATATTTACTTTCGCGTACTCCACGTCTTTCTCAAAAGGCTCATAAAATCTTTTAAGCACCTCTACACTTTTTTCGCGGCCTTCTTCTATCTCATCCAGCTCTTCTTCCATTTTGGCAGTAAATTCCATGTCCAGAATTCTGGGAAAACTCTTTATTAAAAGATCCGTCACTATGATACCCAATTCTGAAGGGTGGAAATAATTTTCTTTCCTTTTTACATAATTACGGGCAATGATGGTCTGGATGATAGGTGCATACGTGCTCGGCCTTCCAATCCCGTCTTCTTCTAGGGCCTTTACAAGAGAAGCGTCTGAATATCTCGGAGGAGGCTTTGTAAAGTGCTGATTTGGATTCAGTTTTAAAAGATCCAGAACTTCTCCTGTTTCTAAAGAAGGGAGTAATTTTTCTTCTTCTTTATCTTCCTCATTTTCCTGATAAACTACACTGAAACCCTGGAATATCTTCTGAGAACCATTGGCTTTAAAAATACATCTTCCCGCCTTTATATTAACGCTCACCACATTAAATACAGCCGGAGTCATCTGGCTGGATATAAAACGATTCCATATCAACGTATAGAGTTTATACTGGTCGGGCGTCAGAAATTCTTTTATGCTGTCAGGTTCTCTCAGAGGCAATGCAGGCCTTATTGCTTCATGGGCCTCTTGAGCGCTTTTCTTTGATTTGTATACGTTCGGCATGCTTGGCACAAATTCAGAGCCATATTTTTCAAGTATATATTTTCTTGCAAAGGCCTGCGACTCCTTCGAGAGCTTCACGGAATCCGTGCGCATGTAAGTTATAAGACCCACGTTGCCCTCATCTCCTATTGGCAAGCCTTCGTATAACTGCTGGGCTACCTTCATGGTCTTATTGGCCTGGAACCTGAGTTTGTAAAAAGCCTCCTGCTGGAGCTTAGAGGTCGTAAAAGGCGGCTGGCTGTATTTTTTCTTTTCTTTCTTGTCAACGCTTGTGACTAGGAACTTCTCCTTTTCAAGTTCAGTTACCAGTTTTACAGAATCTTCTTTGTTCTTAAGGTCTATTTTTTTATCGTCTATCCTATCAAGTTTCGCAGTAAATCTGGAATTTTCTACGTCTTTCTTTTTGAGCTCCGCCTCTATATCCCAATATTCATCCGGTATAAAAACACGGATCTCGTTTTCCCTGTCAACGATAAGCCTCACTGCGACTGACTGGACTCTGCCTGCTGAAAGTCCCCTGCCAACTTTCCTCCACAATAATGGGCTTATGCTGTAACCCACCAACCGATCCAGCACCCTCCTTGCCTGCTGAGCGTCCACCATGTTCATATCTATGTTGCCGGGCTTGGAGATTGCCGCATCTATCGCAACCTTTGTAATTTCATGGAAAGAGATCCTGTGGATTTTTTTCTTCTTGCCTAAAAGATTGGCAAGATGCCAGCTTATCGCCTCCCCTTCTCTGTCAGGGTCTGTTGCCAAGAATATATTGTCTACATCAGCCGCTGCTTTTTTC
This sequence comes from Candidatus Omnitrophica bacterium CG02_land_8_20_14_3_00__42_8, assembly GCA_002780805.1. Lineage (GTDB taxonomy): Bacteria > Omnitrophota > Gorgyraeia > Gorgyraeales > Gorgyraeaceae > UBA10183. The sequence goes on from PEUD01000116.1 coordinate 8,326, forward strand.
AACACATCCACTATCTTCTTCTTGCCCGGTATCATTATGTACTCAGGCGTAAAACCCTTTTTTATATCTATGCCCATCTTCGATTTAGGCAGATCCATTATATGGCCCATTGAAGAAGTAACAGTAAAGTTTTTACCGAGTATTTTATTTATAGTGCTGGCCTTTGCAGGCGATTCAACAATAACAAGCGATTTGGACATATTATTGCGAGCCCTTTTTCTCGCTAAGTTAAGCAAAGCAAGCTTTGCCGCTACAACACACGGATGTAGCCGCAGCGCCTTGCGCTGCCTGTAGCTGCAGAGCTTGCTCTGCCCTAAGATCTTATTAACATTCCCTGCAATAACTTAAATTTTAACAAAATTCTTGCCCGGCAGCTGTTTTACGAACTTCTTGATCTCCAGGTTTAATAATATTTTAGCGATTCTGTTAAGGCCGATGCCGCTTTCCCGGCATATATCATCTATATATTTGGGATCACTGGATAATAAAGTATATACTAAACTTTCCTCTTTGTCCAATGCAGAACCTTCTATCCGACTCCGTGAGTCGCCATCTTGGCGACTCACGGAGTCGGATAGGTTAAGCTCTTCGAGTATATCTTCTACTCCCTGAGCTAATTTGGCTCCTTGTTTGATAAGTTTATTAGTGCCTTTTGAAGTCATTGAATCTACTTTTCCAGGCACTGCAAAAACTTCCCTGCCCTGCTCTAAAGCGCAATCACATGTAATAAGCGCTCCGCTTTTTTCAGCTGCTTCTACACACACAACTCCCAAAGAAAGCCCGCTTATAATTCTATTTCTTCTTGGAAAATTCCATTTATCTGGTATGGTATTCATTGGAAATTCGCTGATTACAGCGCCTGACTCGGAAATTCTTTCAGCTAAATCCTTATGCTCTTCGGGATAGATATGAGCAAGGCCTGAACCTAAAACTGCGATTGTCCTTTTCTTTGCCTTTAATGCACCCTTATGGCTGCTTGAATCAATGCCTCTAGCTAGGCCGGAAACCACTGTAATGCCATGCGAAGCTAATTCAAATCCTAATTTTTCAGCTGTTTGAAGGCCATAAAAAGACGCTAGACGCGAACCAACTATCGCAATAGCTAATTTGTCCTCCGGTAAAATCTTGCCTTTAACGTATAAAACTACAGGCGGGTCATATATATTCTTCAGATTCTCGGGATAATCCTTGTCTAAAAAAGTAATAACCTTTACGCTGTGTTTTTTGATCAGGTCCAGTTCCTTATTTAAATTTATCTTCTTAATCGCCTGCGGTATCTTAGCAGCTCTAATCTGCCCTATTTCCTTTATTTGCCCAATTTCTGTCTCGTCTGCTTTAAAAACTTTTTCCAAAGACCCAAAA
>PEUD01000076.1 GCA_002780805.1 Candidatus Omnitrophica bacterium CG02_land_8_20_14_3_00__42_8
GGGGGAAAATTACCGGACAAAGGGATACGAAGCGCAGCAGCGCGGAGACATAGATACCGCTATAGAATGGTATCAGAAGGCAGCTAGTGTTAAACCCGATTACGCTTCTCCGCACAATGATCTCGGCATTCTATTTGAGACAAAAGGATGGCTGGACAGGGCTGAGGCAGAATACGAAAAAGCCCTGGCCATGGACCCTGATTATAAAGAAGTTCATACTAACATGGCGCTTCTCTATGAAAGAAAAGGGGAGTTGGAAAAGGCCGCTTTTCACTGGATGAGAAGGTATAAATTAGGCAATCCGAACGATCCATGGAATCAGGAAGCCAGGGAGAGGCTGGAAAAACTCGGCCTGCTTGAGAAAACAGAAAAGGCTGTAAAGGCTGTTTCTCCCGCTAATGTAGAACAAAAGACAACCGCTGTCGAAGAGCCTCAAAAAAAAGAAGCGCCGGTGAAGGTCAAAAAAGAAAAGGTTGTTAAAAGGCCGGCCGAGAGGCCTACTAAAAAAAAACCGGAACCTAAACCGAAAGCAAAAAAGGGGCATGGCTGGGCCATGATAGGACCTGAGAAAAAGAAGGAACCTGCCAAGGCCTCTGAATCGAGCAAGAATATAGATAAAGAGCTTCAGGAATCTCTGAGGCTGGCGGAAGAAAGGCTGAGAAGAGAAAAAGGGGGCAAGAAAAAGATTGATGCGGCAGTTAACAGCGAAGCAAATGCGGCTTATAGCAAGGCAAAAGATTATTACAATAAAGGCGAATACGCAAAAGCGCTGGATGTGATAAGGCTTGTCAAGCAGGATTCCGGGCAAAGCAGCAAGCCCCTTTTAGAATTAGAAGATGAGATAAAATTTAAAATGAAGGAGGAGAGGATAGAAGATTATTACAAAGAAGGCATGATACATTACCACCAGAAAGATTTCGCAGGCGCCAGAAAAGAATTTGAAGCGATGTTGAACATTTTACCTGAGTGATTCTGAGAAGCCCGTCGTTAATCCCTTTTATTATACCCCAGGGCGAAGCAGAACCCTTCCTATTTTAGGAAATCCCATATAAATAATAAATGAGCAAAAAAGAAAAACTTTTTTTGATTGATGGAAACTCTTATTGTTATAGAGCTTTTTATGCCATAAAAGAGCTCAGGAATTCAAAAGGCAGGCCTACGAATGCGGTCTATGGCTTTATCCTGATGCTTAAAAAGTTACTGGAAAAGGAAAGGCCGGCTTATATCGGCGTGGCATTTGATCTTAAAGGCCCCACGTTCAGGCACGAGCAGTTTGAAGATTATAAGGCTCACAGAAAACCCATGCCGGATGACCTTGTAAGCCAGATGAGTTTGATAAAAGAGGTCATAGCGGCGTATAACATACCTATTTTTGAAAAACAGGGTTTTGAGGCGGACGACGTACTTGCCACTATTGCTAAAAAAATGTCCCGGCTGGACATAGATGTGTATGTAGTTACAGGCGATAAAGACATGCTTCAGATAGTAGATAAGAATGTAAAAGTTTACAGCGCGCATAAGGACGTCCTTATATACGATTCTGAAACTGTAAAGGAAAAATACTCAGGGTTAGGGCCTGAGAACATAACCGATTTTATCGCTCTCGCCGGGGATACGGCCGATAACATCCCTGGCGTAGCCGGCATAGGAGAAAAGACGGCAATTGAGCTTATAAAGGAATTCGGGAACCTGGACAATCTTTATAAAAATCTTGATAATATAACAAGCGCTCCAAGAAAAAAAATGCTCTCCGAACAGGAAACTATCGCCCGGATGTCCAAAGAACTTGCGACTGTGGATTCGGATGTCCCCATAGAAATAGACGCCGGCGCCATGGCCGTCAGAGGCCCTGATTCAGAAAAACTATTAAGTATTTTTAAGGAGATGGAGTTCAAGAGCTTTGTGAGAGAGATTGCATCATGCAATTCGAATGTTCATAAAGAGGCGGATTATAAGACAATCGCCTGCGCCGGGGATTTTAAGGATTTTATCGGAGAATTAAAAACAAAGAAAGAGTTTGTCCTGGACATAGAGACTACGAGCGAACGGCCCATGGAAGCAAATCTTGTCGGTATATCGTTTTGCTGGAAAGAGGGCAAGGCTTATTACATTAGTTTAATTCCATGTGGTTCAAGGGAAGGCGTAGAAATAGACTATGCTTTAAAGGAATTGAAGCCGATACTGGAAAACGAAAACATAAAAAAAATTGGGCAGAATATAAAATATGACAATCTGGTCTTGTCAAATTACGGCATAGAGCTTAGCGGTATATCTTACGACACGATGATAGCCTCGTACCTGTTAAACCCTTCCAGGATGGGCCATGGCCTGGATGACATTGCGCTTGAATACCTTGATCATAAAATGGCCTCTATTGATGAACTTCTCGGAACCGGCAGGAAAAAAGTTACTATGGATATGGTGGATATTGAAAAGGTTTCCATGTATTCATGCGAAGATAGCGATGTTACCATGAGGCTTAAAAATATATTTGAAAAAGAGATTTTAAAAAAAGGACTGGAAGCGCTTTTTAAAGATATAGAACTGCCGCTTATAGAGGTTTTGAGCAAGATGGAGAAGAATGGGATAAAGATAGATGTTGATTTTTTAAAAGAGGCATCGTCTGATATGGAGAATGAACTTTCTGCCCTGATTAAGGAGATATATAGGATAGCGGGCGGGGAATTTAACATCAATTCTCCGAAACAGCTCAGTCATATTCTATTTGAGAAATTAGGCCTGCCTGTTGTAAAAAAGACAAAAACAGGCGCGTCTACGGACGTAGAGGTTCTTGAGAAGCTTTCTTCTTTGCACACGCTGCCAAAAGAGCTATTGAGGTACAGGGAGTTATCCAAGCTGAAATCCACTTACGTGGACGCGCTGCCGGAGCTGATTAATAAAAAAACAGGGAGGCTTCACACTTCTTTTAACCAGGCGGTTACCGCTACGGGAAGGCTTTCATCGTCCAATCCGAATCTTCAGAATATCCCGATAAAGACAGAGGAGGGCAGGAAAATAAGAAAGGCATTTATAGGAGAGAACGGTAATTTTATAATGTCAGCTGATTATTCCCAGATAGAGCTCAGGATACTGGCGCATCTCTCGAAAGACCCTGAACTCGTATCCGCGTTTGAAAACAACAGGGACGTGCATACCCATACCGCTTCTCTGATTTTTGGCGTGAACGAAAACGAGGTAACACCGGAAATGAGAGGAAATGCCAAGACAGTGAACTTCGGCATAATATACGGCATCAGCGCTTTTGGGTTAAGCAGGGGCCTTAATATAGACCCGGGGAGCGCCCAGCAATTTATAGATTCTTATTTCGAGAGATACCCCCGCGTAAAAGTTTACATGGAAGATAAAATAGAAGAAGCCAGAAGTTCCGGATATGTGACAACCCTCTTTAACAGGCGGAGATATATCCCTGAAATAAAAACAGGGGGCATGAGGGAGCAGCAGCAGGCGGAGAGGATTGCCATAAATACACCTGTTCAGGGTTCGGCGGCCGACCTTATAAAGATCGCAATGATAAATATACATAGAAAGATGAAAAGGAATAATTTTAAATCGCTCATGACCCTGCAGGTGCATGACGAACTTGTTTTTGAAGTCCCTGAGGACGAATTAGATAAGATGAAAAAACTTGTGAAAGAAGAGATGGAAGGGGCTGTAAGGTTGTCAGTCCCCGTCAAGGTAAGCGTGCAATACGGGAAAAATTGGCTGGAGATGGCGGACTAATCGCGGAAGCTATGATAATAGGCATAACGGGAAGTTTTGGAAGCGGGAAGACGACGGTTGCGAAAATGTTTGGCCGGCTCGGCGCTTATGCGATTGACGCGGATAAGGTTTATCATTCGCTCATAAGGCCAGGTAAAAGTTGTTATAAAAAAATAGTCGGGCATTTTGGCAAAGATATATTAGGCAGGGCAGGGCAGATAGACAGGAAAAAACTCGGCAGGGTTGTTTTTAAAAAAAAATCAAAACTTAAACTTCTGAATAGCATTACTCATCCCGGGGTCATAAAAGAGATAAAAGACATAGTGAAATCCAAAAGAGGCAGGGTTATAATTATTGAGGCGCCTCTCTTGGTGGAAACAGGTTTTTATAAAGAAGTGAATAAGGTAATAGTGGTGTCAAATAAAAAAGAAGAGCAGATTAAAAGAATAAGAAAAGACAGGGGATTATCTGCCGAAGAAACCCTGAAGAGAATAAGGATGCAGATGCCTTTTAAGAAAAAACTGGCATTCGCGGATTTTATCATAGATAATAGCGGATCAAAAACTAAAACATTAACCCAGGTCAGGGAGATCTGGAAAAAACAAGGAGCATAATATGGACGTGAAAGAAAAACTGGATATTGAAAAATTGAAATCAATGAAGATAATCGAACTTAACAAACTTGCGCATGACATGAACATAAACGGCGCAAGCGGGTTAAGAAAACAAGACATGATATTCAAGATCCTTCAGGCTCAGACAGAAAAAGACGGGCTCATATTCGGGGAAGGGGTGCTGGAGATATTGCCTGACGGGTTTGGTTTTCTGCGTTCCCCGAACTATAATTACCTGCCCTGCCCTGACGACATATACATATCGCCTTCGCAGATCAGGAAATTCGAGCTGAGAACAGGAGATACGGTAAGCGGGCAGATACGGCCTCCCAAAGAAGGTGAAAGATATTTTGCGTTATTAAAGGTAGAGGCTGTTAATTTTGAAAGCCCGGAGGCGGCAAAGGACAAAGTGCTTTTTGATAACCTCACTCCGATATACCCTAACGTAAGGTATAAATTGGAGACGAAAACCGTAGACACATCTATGCGTATAATAGATTTGTTGACCCCTATAGGGAAAGGCCAGAGAGGGATGATAGTTGCGCCTCCTTACAGCGGCAAAACTATAATAATGCAGAAGATGGCCAATAGTATCGCGACCAATTTTCCGGATACTATTATCATGGTGTTATTGATAGATGAGCGGCCCGAAGAAGTCACTGACATGCAAAGGTCTGTAAAAGGAGAGGTTATCAGCTCCACATTTGATGAGCCTGCCGAAAGACATGTGCAGGTTGCGGAGATGGTGCTGGAAAAGGCAAAGAGGCTGGTAGAGCACAAGAAAGATGTGGTGATACTCCTGGACAGCATCACAAGGCTTGCCAGGGCGTATAACACGGTAGTGCCGCATTCCGGCAAAATACTTTCAGGAGGCGTGGATTCGAACGCCCTCCATAAGCCAAAGAGGTTTTTCGGCGCAGCGAGAAACATAGAAGAGGGCGGGAGCCTTACTGTAATAGCCACGGCTCTTGTGGATACCGGCAGCAGGATGGATGAAGTTATTTTTGAAGAGTTTAAAGGCACGGGCAATATGGAGCTGCAGCTTGACAGGACCTTGTTCCAAAAAAGGGTTTATCCCGCGATAGACATCAAAAGGTCTAATACAAGGAAAGAGGAACTGCTCGTAGAAGGAAAAGAACTTCAGAGGATATGGCTCCTCAGAAAAGTTCTGAATGAATTAAACAGCGTAGAAGCAATGGAGCTTCTTATAGAGAAAATCAGCAAAACCAAGACAAATGAAGATTTCTTGGATAGCATGAATAAATAAAATCGCTGAACCAACGCGGAAGCTGTTCTTCGCTTCGCTCAGAGCAGACGCAGAAAAACGCGGAAATTGTAGGGACAGAACATTGTTCTGTCCCTACTTCAGTGTAGTTCCGCGTCAGTTGCGAGCAGGGCGAGCAACTGCTTCTGCGTAGTTCTGCGATTAACGAAGGGAGCTAATCATGAAAGACAAAATTCATCCAGAGTACAAGGAAGCCACGATCACCTGCGCATGTGGAGAGGTCATCCACACGCGTTCTACAAAGCAGAACCTGCGCGTGGAGATATGCTCTAAATGCCACCCGTTTTTCACTGGCAAGCAGAAGTTCGTGGATTCCGCAGGCAGGGTAGAGAAGTTTTTAAAGAAGTATAGTAAGAAGGGAGAAAAGAAATAAACTGTACAGGAGATGATGGTTGTTATGTTCGAAAAATTAGACTCTATATTGAAGCGTTACGGCGAATTGCGCGGATTGATGGCAGATCACGGCGTGATTTCCGATATTGATAGATATCAGAAACTCGCCAGGGAGCTGTCTTCGCTCGAAAAGGTTGTTAAAAAATATAATGAGTATAAAAAGGTTATTTCCGAGATAGGTGATTCAAAACATCTTTTAGAGGAAGAAACAGATAAAGAAATCATTGAGATGGCCCGCAAAGAGACGGTAGAGCTGGAGACAAGAAAAAAACAGCTCCAGCTTGAATTAGAAGAGATAATACTGGAAGAAGACCCTGACGCGGATAGGGGCGTGATCATGGAGATAAGGGCCGGGACAGGCGGGGCAGAGGCGTCCCTGTTTGCCGGAGATCTTTTCAGGATGTACTCCAAGTATGCCGCGAAGAATAACTGGAAAGTGGAAATCATGGACGCTCATTCTGCCGAAGGAGGCGGATTCAAAGAAGTGATATTTGCCGTAAAAGGCAGGGGCGTTTATAAAAAGCTTAAATACGAAAAAGGCGGCCACAGGGTTCAAAGGGTCCCCGCTACTGAGGCGTCCGGCAGGATTCATACATCTGCCGTGACCGTGGCGGTTCTCGCCGAGGCAGAAGATGTAGATGTCCAGATTAATCCGCAGGATTTAAGGATAGATGTATTCAGGGCTTCAGGCGCGGGCGGACAGGGTGTGAATAAAATAGAGTCGGCTGTGCGTATTACGCATATATCTTCAGGCATGGTTGTCATTTGCCAGGATGAAAGATCTCAGAGTAAAAACAAGGAAAAGGCCATGAGGGTATTGAGGGCGAGGCTTCTTGAACATAACAGAAAAGAGCATGAAGAAAAAATAGCAAAAGACAGGCGTATCCAGGTCGGTACAGGGGATAGGAGCGAGAAGATAAGGACTTATAATTTTCCGGACTGCAGGGTTACAGATCACAGGATAGGTTTTACGATATACGACCTGCCGAATGTGATGGAAGGCGAAATGGACAAGATCATAGACGCGTTAATCCAGGCCGAGAAAAAATTGAAATTAAGCGCCGTTCAAAGTTGACACTGTGACAATGTCACAGTGTCAACTTGGCGCATATAAATATGAAATTAAAAACAGCTGATTATAAAAGAGATATATTTTACCTGATGAATAAATATTCCGGAACCATATCTATAGTGGAAGCGGAGATGCTTTTAGAGTACCTGTTTAACTGCGCAAGACTGGATTTATATGTCAAAGATTTTGTCGTGACTGACACAATAGAGGAATTATACGATTTTTTGATTGAACGCCGCCTGAGCGGAGATCCTGTGCAGTACATTACCGGCCATGCGGAATTCATGGGCATGGATTTTATTGTAACCAAAGATACCTTTATCCCTAGACCGGAAACAGAGTTATTAGTAAATGAAATTATCAACAGTTCTCGACTCGTCCGCCTTCGGCGAGACTCGCTCGAACACTATTGGAACGACAGGGTGAGTTCTCAGCAATATTCTTCGAGCGGCCATGATAACATATCAAGAGAGCAGAGTCGAGAAGTTAAGATATTAGACCTCTGCACAGGCAGCGGCAATATTGCCGTAACTTTAGCTAAATTAATGCCGCAGGTTGAAATAACAGCTGTTGACATATCTGAAGCTGCTTTAAAGATAGCGGAGAAAAATGCGGAGCGGCATGACGTAAGCGATAAGGTAAAATTTTATAAAGGAAATGCTTTTAACGCTTTAGTATTTGATATAAATCCTAAATTTGATATAATAGTCTGCAATCCGCCTTATATAAAGGATGAGGAAGCCCCTTTTTTACAAAAGGAAGTGACGAGGGAGCCTGCGGTTGCTTTGAACGGTGGAAAAGACGGGCTGGGATTTTACAGGGTCATAGCGAAAGAGGCGCATAGATATCTGGAAAAAGGCGGGAGCGTTTTATTGGAAATGGGCTTTGGCCAGAAACAGGCCGTGGAAGATATTTTTTCATCATCTAATATATTTGAGATATATAAGGTAATCAGGGATTTTTCCGGCATAGAAAGGGCTATATGGATAAATTTATTGTAGAAGGCGGGGTGAGATTAAAAGGCACGGTAGAGATAAGCGGCGCAAAAAACGCAGCGCTTCCCATACTTGCCGCCACCCTCCTGACAGATGAAAAATGCGTTATAAAAAATGTCCCGCCTTTACGCGACGTATATACGATGCTCAGGATACTCAGGAATATGGGCGTCAGGGCTGACATAGATGGCGGAGTCGTTGTCATGCATCCGAACGGATATAATAATTGTGTTGCGCCGTATAAACTTGTCAGCACTATGAGGGCATCTGTGTGCGTGCTAGGCCCTTTGCTTGCAAAATTAAAGCACGCGGAGGTATCGATGCCCGGAGGATGCGTAATAGGACCGAGGCCGATTGACCTGCACCTAAAAGGGCTTAAGGCCCTTGGCGCTGATTTAAAAGTGGAGCATGGATATATAATCGCGCACGCGAAAAATCTTACGGGCGGCCGCGTTTATCTCGGAGGCAAATTCGGATCCAGTGTATTAGCCACAGCTAACGTCATGATGGCCGCTACGCTTGCAAGGGGAAAGACTGTGATTGAAAACGCGGCGTGCGAACCGGAAGTCTGCGACCTCGCGGATTTTCTTGTTAAAATGGGCGCTAAGATAAAGGGCCAAAAAACTCCGATATTGGAAATAGAAGGTGTGAAGGCCCTTCACGGAGCGGAATATTCAATAATAAATGACAGGATAGAGGCAGGCACTTTTATGATAGCTTCCGCAATTACCTGCGGGGATGTGTTGATAAAAGGGGCTGACATAGGACACCTCGGGGCCATTATAGATAAATTAAAAGACGTAGGCGTAAAGATCACGGATACGAAAGACGGACTGGCCATTGTAAAGACAGGTTTCATAAAACCCGTTGACGTTACTACACTGCCTTATCCGGGCTTCCCTACTGATATGCAGGCTCAGATGATGGCGCTTATGTGCATGACCAAAGGCATAAGCGTGATAACGGAGAAGATATATCCCGAGAGATTCATGCATATAAGTGAACTCGCGAGGATGGGCGCGCAAATAATACTGGAAGGCTCGAGCGCGATAGTAAAAGGCGTGCCGAAGCTGAGCGCGGCGCCGGTAATGGCTTCTGACTTAAGGGCAAGCGCGGGCCTGGTTCTGGCAGGGCTTGTCGCAAAAGGCAAAACAGAGATATCCAGGATATATCACCTTGACAGGGGGTATCATAACATGGAAGAAAAGCTGGAAAAGCTTGGCGTTAAGATAAAAAGAGAGAAAGAAGACTAATATCGCTGAATGAACAGCTTCCGCGTAGTTCAGCGATTAAGAACGAGAGCAAAGAGGAGGGTTTAAATGGCTGTAAG
>PEUD01000079.1:0-10824 GCA_002780805.1 Candidatus Omnitrophica bacterium CG02_land_8_20_14_3_00__42_8
TGCTCCAAACAATGCGTCTCGTCAGAGTTCTTCTAAAGTTGAATTGTTATTTAATATGATACAGTTTAAAAATAGATAAAAAAAGTATTGACAAATAGTTTAATATCTGGTATGCTTTTCTTAATAGTCTTATAAAAAACTGAACTGTTACAAAAAATGAGGTAAAAGATGAGAAGAGTATATCAGATTGTCATTATTTTTTCTTTCCTTTCAGGAATAATATTCCCCAGCCATTTATTATACGCCGCAGATGAGACAACCATGCCTTCTGAAGCCAAGATATCTCCATGGGGCGAAATCAAACTTCAATACGATGATAATGTTTTCTTGAGCTCAAGTAATGAAAAAGAGGACTTTATAGTAACTCTTACACCAGGGGTAACGGCATATCTGCCTATAAGCGACAACATGCTCACCTTTGATTACCACGTGGATTTTAATAAATTTTTAGACAATTCGTCACAGGATGCCGCAAACCAGCATGCCTATGGCGGCCTGGACTTGAACTGGCGTGATGTTACCTTTAATATATATGATCAATTCGACCATGTATTTGAAAGGCCAAGCATTGAAGATACCAGCAGGATTAAAAGGGATGATAACCGGACAGGCATTACCGCAAAAGTCCAGAAAGACAGGCTGGGGATACAACTGGGTTATGAGAACTTCACGCGGGATTATAAAGATCCTGCTTATACAGGCTTTGACAGGACAGACAATACCTACTCTTTAATGCTCACGCACCAGGCCTTTGCCAAGACAAAGCTTCTTTTTGAATACGACTTTGCGCAGATCAGGTATGAAGAATCCACTCTTTCGGATCTAGACTACCACCAGTTTCTTGCCGGGGCGATCGGCAACTTGACAGACAAGACAACCGCCACGATAAAGGCGGGTTACCAGTTCAGAAACTACGAACAGGCAAGCCAGACAGATTTCAACTCACCTGTAATTTACGGGGATATTGTGCATAGATTTTCAGATAAAGACGCTCTCAAGCTTTCATTCTACAAGACAGCATATGAATCTACATACCTTCCCAACAATTATTACGAGGTTGGAAATATATCCGGCACATACGACCATTATCTTACCCCTAAATTATTGGGCTTTCTCACAGGGATATATCAGGATCATTTGTATCCCAGGGAGGCCACAGAGGATAGCGTGACTCAGAAAAGGAAGGATAGGTATTACTCGCTCGGCGCAGGGCTTAAGTATTACCTGCAGAAATGGCTGACCCTGACCTTACAGGCAGAGCACGTCATAAGGGATTCTAATTTCAGCGTATTCGATTATAATCAGAATTTAGTAACATTCAGCGCAAAAGCAATTTTTTAAAATAATCATGCATACTAATACAAACGCACTAAATAACTTGTCATTGCGAGGGAGCGATAGCGACCGAAGCAATCTCAAAAACGGGATTGCTTCGCCTTCAGCTCGCAATGACATTAATTGCGTTCGTATTAAAAGAGGATTATACCTGTTGATATTACTTTTAATTTTTACGTTCAGCCCTGTCTCTATTTATTGCGAGGAGTATAAGATAGAGACAGGCGATGTCGTAGCTGTAACCGTATACGAACAGCCTGATCTTTCAACAAAGGCAAGGCTGGATTCGACCGGGGAAATAACATTTCCATTAATAGGGAATGTCCAGATAGGCGGGCTTAGCGTTAACGAGGCAGTAAAGAAGATAACATCTTTATTGGAAAAGGATTACCTGGTTAACCCGCAGGTCAGTATTTTCATAGAAGAATATCATCCCAAGAAGGTCTTTGTTATGGGTTTTGTGAATAAGCCGGGCGAGTATGAATTATTTAAAGACAGGCCTACCACAGTGCTGGAGGCAATAACAATGGCAGGCGGATTTAAACAAGGCGCGGCCCAGAATGGGACAAAGATAATAAGAAAAGAAGGCAGCGGCCAGGCAACCATACCAGTGAAGATAACAGATATAATGCAGAAAGGCAGGCAGGAAGAGAATATTGCTTTAAAGCCAGGCGATGTTATATTTGTCCCGGAAAGCTTCTTCTAATAAAAAGAGAGCTACTTATGTTTTTCCAATCTGAAAAAGGCCAAAAGGATATTCACCTGAAAAATTATCTTTTTATATTATTTAACAGGAAATGGATCGTCATAAGTTTTTTCTTTATAATAGTGACCACCATTACCATAGCCACCTTTATGCAAAAAAATGTGTACCGCGCCGCAGCCACTGTGATAGTGGACGCGGAAAGTCCTGATGTGCTGTCAGTAAAAGATATCGTGAAATTGGGCGAATCCAATTATTTCGCATATAAGGATTACATTGAGACCCAGCAGGAGATAATAAGGTCCAGACGCACGGCGCACAAGGTTATGAAAAACCTGGGCTTAAAAGACAGGACGGAATTTATCAGATCAAAGGACCCTCTCGAAACCCTCCTCAAGAAACTCCGCGTTGAGCTTGTAAGGGGCACTAGGATATTAAAAATAAACGCAGATGACAATGACCCTGTCCAGGCATGCCGCATTGCGAATGAGTTTGCCAATGTGTACGTGGACTCAAATATAGCATTAAAGATGCGGACCTCGAACGAGGCAGAAGACTGGCTGAAGAAAGAGGTGGATAAGCAAAAGACAAAGGTCAGGGAAGCTGAGTTCATGCTGCAGTCTTATAAGGAGAAGAACGACATAATATCAATAGAAAATAAGGAAAACATCATAAACGACAGCCTTATCAGCATGAATGCCAGCTATCTGGCCGCGCAGAAAAAAAGGGTAAGCTCGGAGACCACATACAAGAGCCTGGTAGACGGCGGAGGAAAGCTTAATTTAGACCGGCTCCCGACCATCCTTACAGACAATGATATTTTAAAGGAGCTCAAAAAGGAATACCTGAAACAAGAGGCCCTGCTGGTCGAATACAAAAAAGTCTATAAGGACAAACACCCTAAGATGGCAAGGCTTTTCGAGAATATGGATTATATTAAATCCCGCATAAAGACAGAGGTGGAAAACGAATATAATTACGCAAAGGAAGAAGAGGCAAAGTTCAAAAAGATGCTGGAGACGCAGAAGAATGAGCTGCTCGCGCTGGAAAGAAAGGTGATAGACTACAACGCATTGAAAAGGGAGTTAGAGACGAATGAGCGTGTGCTCGATATTGTCCTTAACAGGTTAAAAGAAACGTCTATATCAAGCCAGGTGCAGACGAATAATATAAGGGTCCAGGACCTCGCAGATGTCCCTAAAAAGCCAATCAAACCCAGGAAAAAACTGAATATCGCTTTTGCAGTCGTGATGGGCCTGGCAGGAGGCATAGGTCTCGCGTTTTTCAGGGAATATATGGACACAACTATCAAGGACCCTGATGAAATAGCAGGCCTGCTTCAGATACCTGTCCTGGGCTCTGTTCCCAGGGTGAGGGTCGACGGCATATCCATAAAGCAGGAAACAGATATAGACCGCATTGTCGAAAAGGACTCGGCTTCCCTTGTCGCAGAGGCATACCGCTCTATCAGGACAAGCCTTTTGTTCTCATTGGAAGATTCACGCTCGGCAAAGAGTATCGTAATTACAAGTTCCCTGCCGCGGGAAGGCAAGACCGTCACTTCTGTAAATCTAAGCACCATGATAGCCAACAGTGGCGAGAAGGTGCTGCTCGTGGACGCTGATATGCGGAAGTCGCGGCTGCATACCATCTTTAATATGGATAACCAGACAGGCCTTTCGCAGTTTCTTATGGGAGAAAAGGGGCTGATAGATATCATTAACCCTACAGCCGTAGATAATCTTTACATTGTTACGTCCGGAAAAAGCACCCATAAGCCTGCAGAGCTCTTATCCTCGAGTAACATGAAGCTTTTTTTAGAACAGGCAGGGGGCCAATTTTCAAAGATAATATTCGACACGCCTCCGGTATGCCTTGTTACAGATGCCGCAATACTCTCGAGCATCTGCACGGGGACCGTCTTGATAGCCGAGGGCTCCAGGGCAACAAGGGAGCTTTTGAAGAGGTCAAAGGAAATTTTAGGTAAAGTGGACGCAAGGATGCTCGGAGTTATAGTAAATAATATTTCCATGGTGAGAGACGGTTATTATTACCCTCAGTATTATTATGGCAGGTATTATGTGCCATCTCGCAGTAAATAGCAAAGAATAGAAAACCAAGAAATAATCAAGGAAAATTATAAGAGAGATTTTAGCATAAACTGCTTAAAAAAACTTAAAATTAATTAATATCGAAAAATAAGGAGAATCCAGAATGAAGGATAGAATCGGGACAGAGACCTATTTTACGCCGAAACAGGCAGCCGGCTATTTTAACCTCAGTCTTTCAACAATAAAAAATTATATCTATGCAGGAAGGTTAAAGACGCTTATAACGCCCGGAGGCCACCACAGGATAAGCAAGTCCGAGCTCCTGACTATGTTAGAAGGGGGCAATGACGCGCCTGAAAACTCTGGCAGGGACGGGCATCTGATAAAGCTGTGCTGTAACGCGTTGTTAAATACATTCAAGCTGCTTGGCAACCCGGGCAATTATTTTCTCATTCATGCCAGGAGCGTGTCAAAGATCAGCGGCGCTATTTCAAAGGCAATGGGGCTGACAAAAAAAGAAATAGAAGAGACAGCCATGACAGGCCTTGTCCATGACATAGGCCATATAGGCATAGAGAGGCGCGTTATTTTAAAAGAGGGGACGCTTACGCCTCAGGAATATGAGTTGATAAAGAGCCATCCTGTAATCGGGTACGAGGTGATAAACTCCATCGATCAGATAAAGGATATTGCAGGCGCAGTCAGACAGCACCATGAGAGGATCGACGGCTCAGGCTATCCAGCAGGCCTCAGCGGCAATAATATCCATAAGGCGGCGCGCATAATCTCGATTGCCGAGGCATATGATTCAATGGTCTCGGAGCATTCCTATAAAAGGCCTGTTTCAAAGGAAGCGGCTATAGCCGAGCTTATGCATAACAGAGGCGGCCAGTTTGACGCTGAAATAGTCGAGGTATTTGTAAAAATGAATCCATGATAAAACTACTGCTCGGCCTAATATTAATATTTGCCCCGTTATTAAGAGGCGCAGTAATGCCGCAGGTATTCATACCTATATATATAGTAGTACTGACAACGCTGCTCCTTGGCATATTCAAGGTATTTTCTTCTAAAGAGGTTATTGTAAGGCGGACAAGCCTGGATATACCGCTGTTATTTATGCTGATTGTCTACGCAGCAGCAATGATTAATTCCAGGTATGTGTATGGGTCAATTATGGAGCTGGCAAGGCTCATGACCCTGGCGTGCATTTTTTATACAGTTATAAATTTCGTAAGAGAGGAGCAGGATATAAAAAAGATATTGAACCTGGTCCTGATATCAGCCGGCCTTATTGCCCTCGCAGGCATAATGCAGTATATGGGGGCAGTTAATAAATCCTGGTGGGACAACTCCAGGTTCCTTTCGGCCGCATTTGTGAACCATAACCATTTTGCAGGATATATGGAACTGGCCATACCGCTTTCAATAGGTATGGTTTTATTGGAAAGGGACTTAGCCAAAAAGGCCTTTTATGCGTATATATTTTTGATACTCACCACGGCATTTTTGCTTTCAATGTCCAGGGGCGGATGGCTTTCCCTTTCAATCTCATTGGCGTTTATGGCTGTAGTAATATTTAAAAGAGGCAGGACAAGGCTCATCATATTGATGACAGTTTTATTTCTCGCCACGCTTACGATATTTGTATTTAACACCGTGGATTTGAGCTTGTTGTTCAGGAGGATTTCAAGTTACAGGGAGCTAGATTTTTCAGGGAGGCTTGAGATATGGAAGGGCACATTAGACATGATAAAAGGCCATCCTTTTCTTGGCGCAGGCCCGGGCACATTTATATATAATTTCCCGAGATACAGGCCCGCAGGGCTTAATATGCTTATAAATTACAGCCATAATGACTATCTGCAGGTGGCTTCTGAAACAGGGATAGCCGGGTTAGGAGCAATGGTTTTCATTATATGGGGTATAGTAAAAAAAGGCCTTAATACACACTATACAGCAAAGACGCCTTTCAAGGTATGGTTTTCCATTTCGATTGTTACAGGTATTCTGGCTATGGCTATACATGGCATAGGGGATTTTAACTTTTATATCCCGTCAAACGCTATTTTATTCACAGTATTTTCAGCCCTTATATTCAATATAAATTCAGTTAAGGAAAAGGGCATCAGGGTGGTTGTGCTGCGGCCAGCGCCTTTTGCCTATGGATTTTTAAAATCAGGCATGGCGTTAATAATTATCCTGTCAATATTTTTTATGAGCGCGTGTCTTGCCGGCGAGGCATATTACATCGCATCGGAAAAAGCCGCAGCAAAGAATGACCTGGACAGGGCAGAGCTGTGCATGAACCGCTCGATAAGCCTATGCCCATTCAATTATTTATACCCTTATAAACTGGCAGGGCTATACAGTAAAAAGGCAGGTATTTCCGATGACCCTGTAAAGTATCTTAAGAAAGCGGTGTCCGCCTATAAAAAGGCGCTAAGCTTGAACAGCATTGACAGCTGGGTGTGGATAGGGCTGGCAGACGCGTATTACAGGCTTTATAAAGAGCTGCCTTTAGATTACGGGCTTAAGGAGCTCGCAGGCTCAAGCTACGGCACAGCCCTGGAATTAGACCCTTTGAACTCGTATTATCTAAAGGCATTCGCCGGATTTTTATTGAATTCAGGGAACCAGGATTTATCAGGGTTAATGTATAAAAAGGCGTCAGAGGTTATGTCAAGGTCAATGACCCTGTCATCGTTTTCAAGGTCTTTTATAGATAAGGATAAATACGCGGACATGGCTGAGCTCAGTTTTAGGGCAGGCAGTATAGACAAGGCAGCGGCGCTCTATAAAATGGCAGAACAGTTTGGCAGTCAGGACGCGGCCCTGGGCCAGATGCGCTGTTATATGAAAATATCCAATATGAAAAAGGCAATGGAAAGCTACAGGAAGGCAGGGTATTCCCGGAAGAATAAGTCCGTATTATTTTCTGCGATAGCAGGCTATTGTTTATCAAAAGGCATGGACAGGACCGCAGAAAGATTTTCAGGGATGGCTATACAGCTTGATCCGTCCAATCCTGAAGGCTATGGATTGAGATATAAGATATACAGGAAAAAAGACGGCTATGGCTATCCTGCGGAAGAGATAAAAAAGATAATAGGTTTTAACAGCATGGCGTTAACCAGCAGAGTAATCACTCCGGAGGCATTCAAACTGGCATTTGATATAAAAGAAGGCCTTTGCAGGGAAGGCAGTATATGCAGGGATATTGTTTTGCCTGCGGGCATATATGAGATCAGTATCAACGCGAAAGGGAAAGAGGCGGATGATATATGGCCGCATATGCTGGTCAGGTTAAATGGCATGGATATTATGGACGGCCATGTGGACAGAGGCGATTGGAGGCATTACTCAGGCATCGCGGTCACGGATTATCCTGTGAACACATTAGAGATAATATACAACAATGATTATTATGACCCTGAGACCATGGAAGACAGGAACCTGTATATAGATGGGGTTGAATTGAGGGCGCTGTAGTAACCCTCACCCATAAACGGGAGAGGGGATTTGTCAGGATGCCGGCATGAGTATCGATAATCTATTTAATCCAGAGATTTTGATTCTGTTGGGATTCTTATTTATAGGAGGGGTGTTATTGCTCTTTCTCATAAGCAGGAATTTTACGGCAGGCATATACCTGTGGCTCCTGGCAGTGCTGTTTTTTAAATATAACAGGATTACCATCGAAGGCTCGATGCTGCCGGATTTTTCAATAGACAGGATGTTGTTTGTGATGCTTATGTTCATATTTGCGGCAGAAGCGCTTGTCAGGAAACGCAGGATCTTTTCTTTTACGGCCATAGAATATTCCATGTTTTTATTCTGCGCTTTTGCGGTTATGTCTATGATATACAGCGGCTTTATTATTAAAGAAGGAGGGAGGCTGAGGATAGGGGAGCTCCTTACAGGGTTTATATTGCCATTTTTTATGTTCTTCGCGGCCAAGAATACTTACGATACATATGAAAAGAGAGAGGGTTTTATCAAGTTCATGATAGCGATAGGCCTTTATTTAAGCTTCACCGCTGTATTTGAGCATTTCAGGATCGAACAGCTTGTGTTCCCTAAATTTATACTTGATCCAGGGTTCGGTATACATATGGGAAGAGCGAGGGGGCCTTTTGGCCAGGCAGCTGTAAACGGGACAGTATTGGGTTTTGCGTTGGCCAGTTCAGCCTATTTTACATTTAATTACAGACGGTCAAGGTTATGGAGGTTTTTTTCGTTTGCATTACTGGTGTTAACCCCTGCCGCAATATTTTTTACATATACAAGGGCGGCATGGTTAGGGGCGTTAGCAGGCTTTGCGATAATAATGACAGTTGGCTTAAAGGAAAAGCAAAAGGCTGCGGCCATAGTATTGACCCTGCTCTGCATAGCTGTCGTTTTAGGCGCGTCGTTTTTTATGGATACAAGCTCAGCAGAGCTTGCGCTTGACAGGACAAGAGATCAAAGCCCTGTGTATGACAGGCTGAACCTCTATATAGCCTCTATCAATATGTTTGCAAGCAGTCCTCTGTCAGGAGTGGGTTTTGGAAAGTTTTCGGATAATGCCCCTGATTATTTTGAGAATGTAAGCGGCATACCATATCAGGACAGTGAGATTAAACAGCATGACACATTTACGGCTGTGCTCGCGGAGATGGGCCTGGCCGGGATTTCATTGATATTATGCATATTTATTTCGATCCTGTCTAAGAGCATAAAGTTATACAGACGGCTCTCTGTTTCTAATTCAGCAGAAAGGCGCCTCGTTGTCATATTCTGGGGTTTTATGGCAGTTTATATAGTTAACTCTGTGTTTATAGAGATGAGGTATTTCGAATTTGTAAATGCCATATTCTTTGTATTCGCCGGCCTTATATGCAGGAGGGAGATGGAATATGCTGACAAGGCCTATTAACAGGAAAGATATAATAAGGGATACCTATTTTTTCTCTGGCAGTGTTTATATCAGCCAGGCCATGTTTTTTATAAGGGGTTTCCTTAACGCGAGGATTCTCGGGCCCGGGCTTTACGGTTTGTGGTCCGGCCTGAATATAATCTTAAGCTACAGCGCATACAGCCACATGGGCGGCCTGAGCGCGATGAACAGGGAAATACCTTTCCAGAAGGGCCGCGATTCATTGGGAGACATGGACAGGGCCAGGAATGCGGCGTTTACAATGACCCTTATAACAGGAGGGATGTTTTCTGTTGTATTGATAATAGCCGCGTTTTTATTATGGGGCAGGCTCTCAAATGCAGAGGCCTGTGGGCTTATAGCGATAAGTTTGCTTGGCTTTGTGTCTATCCTCTATGAGTTCTGCCAGACATCCCTTATTTCGTTTAAAAGGTTTTTAGTGGTATCAAAAGGCAATATAGTCTTTTCTATTTTAAGCGTCATAGCCACATTGATCCTTTTACCTCTTTTTAATATATATGGTGTCTACCTTACAGCGGTCAGCATCCCGCTATTGAACCTTGCGTACCTGTGGCTGAAGGAACATTACAGCCCAAAGCTATGCATGGACTTTAAGGAGATGCTCAGACTTATAAAGATAGGTTTTCCGATAATGTCGATAGATTTCCTGGAAACCACCATAACAAACGCCTCAGGCATAGTTGTCCTGTTTATGCTTGGGAATGTAAATTTCGCGTATTTTTCCGTTGCAATGCTGGCAGCCAGGTTCCTGATGTATTTTCCTAAGAGCGTAAACAGGACATTCGAGCCCCACATATACCAGAGTTATGGGGAAACAGGCCGGATAGGAGATCTAAAGAAATATCTCATAAAACCCACGCAGGTTATGGCTATGCTGTTCCCTTTATTAATAGCCGCGTCTTATATTGCGGCGGCATTTTTTATAAGGCATTTTCTGCCTAAGTACACACCTGCTGTATTGCCGCTTTTTATTATACTTATTTCCAGGTTTTTTGTTTCTTTTTCCCCTACATCAATCGCGTTTATAACTGCGATAAACAAGCAAAAATTCCTTGTGCCTGTGTATATTTTCGGAATAGCTATCGCCGCAGGGCTTAGTTTTATATTTATAAAGATGGGGCTTGACGTCACGGGAGCTGCCTTCGCCTTTTTGACAGCCTCTTTTTTTACCGGCTCTGTTATCTTTCTTTACGCGGTGAGTAAGCTTACAAAGAACGTCCTGGAGGCAATAGGCTATCTGGCTTTATCCTGCGGTGCATTATTATACACGCTGGCAGTCATTATGTTTAACGAGGCGGTTGTGCTGAACAGCCAGGATATCTTTTCAGACATGCTGGCTCTGACAGCCAAATTAGGGTTATTATTTATATTCGGCCTGCCATTAATATATATAGCGAACAAAAAAACAAAAATTATATCTGATATGTTTAACATAACCAAAATAAATCGTCATTGCGAGGGCGAAGCCCGAAGCAATCTCTGAGATTGCTTCGTCGTCCGCCACAGAAACAATGGCGGACTCCTCGCAATGACAGGCAGAGAGAAAAGGTTGGAATATGAGAGTTGCGATATTGGGCCCGTATCCTGTTGATGGAGAGATAAACAATGTAAACGGAGGGGTGCAGGCTGTAATAGCCAATATGGCCAGAGGCCTTTCTATGTTTAAAGGCCTGGATATCCATATTATAACTGCTTCCGGCCGCATAACAAAAGATATGGCTTCTTTTTCAAAAGGCATACATGTGTATGGAGTGCCTTTTGACATAAAGCTCGGAAACATGACATTTTATCTGCAG
>PEUD01000079.1:10839-15847 GCA_002780805.1 Candidatus Omnitrophica bacterium CG02_land_8_20_14_3_00__42_8
AAGGATATCAAACCTGACCTGATCCATTCGCATATGTTCGGGTATTATACGCTGGCCGCTATCGATTCGGGCTATGAAAAGACAGTGGTAAGCACACACGGGATTTCAAACGCAATATGGGGCGGGAAGGCCGGCATTCTCGAGAGCATCAGGTATAGACTGCAGCATTGCGTATACATGAGGTGTTTGAAAGGCTCAAAAAACATTATAGTAAACAGCCCTTATGCAAGAGGTTCCTTAAGCGGCGCAGGCAAGGCCAATGTGTATGATCTGGATAACCCGGTTTCAGATATATTTTTTAGCGAAGATAACAGCATGGAGGAAGAGAACAGGGTTTTATTTGCCGGCAATATATGCGGGGCAAAGGGCATAATGACAGCCCTATATTCGTTGAATATATTAAAGGATAGTTTAAATCGAATAACATTAAGGCTGGCAGGGCCTGTTACAGACAATAATTTTTATAATAAGGCGCTCCGCTATATAAAGAAAAATAACCTGCAGGGGTATGTGAATTTTTTAGGCCATCTGGACGACAGCGAGTTAAAGAAAGAATACGAGCGCTCATCCGTATTTATATTTCCTTCGTACCAGGACGTGGCGCCTCTGGCGCTATTGCAGGCAATGGCTGCCGGGAAGGCCATAGTGGCGTCTAATATAGGCGGTATCCCTTATATTATAGATGACGGGGTAAACGGGTTTTTAATAAACACAGGCGATCCTCACAGCCTTGCGGCAAAGATAATCTTATTCATGAAAGATAAACCCCTCCGCAAAGCTTTCGGGATCAAGGCGCATAAAAAGGCATTCGAGAATAACAGGATAGATATCGTGGCTGGTAAGCTTTACAGGATATATAACGAGGTTATGGATATATGCTGACTTTAGAAATTATCGATAGTTATGATGAGTTCAAGGGATGCAGGGATAAATGGGAAAAGCTATTGTCTGAGAGCAGGGTGAGTAATGTATTTTTGACATACGATTGGATAGACAGCTATATCAAACATTTCTGTAAATCAGACAGGCTATTGATACTAAATGTTTTTGAAGGCGGGAGGCTTGCGGCTATAGCCCCTCTTGTGATAAGAAAGGGCAGGTATTTCGGGATGCCGGTCAGGGCCGTGCGCTTTATAGGGACAGCTATCTCGGACAGGATAGATTTTATTATATGCGGCAATAAAGAGGGCATACTCGGCGCGATATTGGATTACCTGATGGCTATAAAGGGAGAATGGGATTTCGTGGACCTGCAGGAGATAGCGGAATATACAGGCACCATGGCCGCTATGGAAATATGCCTGGATAAGAAAGGTTTTGTAAATATCCTGGGACCGGCAAGAAAATCATTTTTTATAGAGTTGAACGGGAAGAGGGGAGCTGTCTTTAACAGATTTCACAGGAAGTTTAACGCAAAGTTAAGAAAACTGCGTAATAAACAGCCCGGCATTGAGATAGATGTGGAAAGGCCCGCCGCGGACGCAGACGCCCTGTCTGTTATCGCTGATATTGAAAGACACAGCTGGAAAAGAGGCAGATGCGGCGCCTTGTTTTCAGAAAAGAACTATATGAATTTTCACAAGGAGATATTTGAAAAATTTTCAAAGAGCAATCAACTGGGCATATCAATACTTAACCTGAACAAAACGCCGGCCGCGTATGTCTATAATTATCTCTATGAAGGAAGGTCTTACAATTACAGCATTGCTTATGACGAGGCCTATTCGGATGTTTCGCCCGGCACCATCCTGATGTTCTGCGCTATCAGGGATTCCGCGTCCAGCGATGCTGTGGAGTTTGATTTCGCAAGAGGCGAAGGCTCGTGGAAAATCAGGCTTACGGATTCTTTCAGGACTCATAACCGCGTAAGGATTTTTAAAACAGGGGCATATTCAAGGTTTTTATATATTTTGCAGTCGAAGATTATACCTTGCATGAAGGCCCATGCATGGATTTATAGAATCTGGATGAAAATAAAGGGAGCGTTAAGATGGAATTAAAAACAGCCGATTTTAAAAATATCGCGAAGGACATATTTTATTATACAGGCATGTATAAATTATCCTTGCAGGCATCCAGATTATGCGGGTCCCCCGCATTATTAATCCTGACTTATCACAGGGTATATCCTGCCGACAGCGATTATGTGTACCTGGGCGTTTCAAGGGATGTCTTTGACCAGCATATGAAATTCGTAAAGGATAATTTTAAGGCCGTATCCATGCAGGAAGGCATAAAGGCGCTTTATGGAAGCGGTTCAAGAGAGATCTATGCCGCGATAAACCTCGATGATGGGTATATGGATAATTATACAAACGCCTTCCCTGTCTTAAGGAAATACAATATGCCTGCGACAATTTTCCTGACAACGGATCTCATAGGTAAATACCACACATTCTGGTGGGACAAGGTGTTTGACATAGTATCCCAGGATAAATTCAGCAGTTTTGAAGCCGGCGTAGAAGCCGACCGTATAAACAAGGCCCTTGTAGGTAAGAACGAGGAAGAGGCAGCGCTCTTTATACAAGATATGAAAAAAAGGCATGGGTATGCGGATAAACACGGGTTGTGCCGCATGCTCGGATGGCAGGAAATAAAAGAGATGAACAGATGCAATATAAGCTTCGGGGCCCATACAAAGACCCACAGGAACCTGTGCCTGCTGAAAGATAAAGATGCGCTGGAAGAGCTCAGGGGCTCGAAAAATACAATAGAGGACGGGCTGGGCACAGAGGCCTCAGGTTTCAGCTATCCGTTCGGCGTATTTGACCAAAGGATAAAGGCGCTGGTAAAAGAGGCGGGCTTTAAATATGCAAGGGCTAATTTTAAGTCGTTCAATTACAAGGATTCGGACCCCTTTTTATTATCGTGCATAGGCGCAGGCGCTGTTTTAAAACCGGGCTTTCTTGCGGCAAGGCTTTTTTCAGCTTATCTGGCAGGACAGGGAAGGAGAACCAATGGATATTAAGGTAGGCATATACAGGCAGGATAAAAAGGGCTACCCTAAAAAATCTCCGTACCTTCCGTGTTGTATCTTCGAGGAGTATCCCTTTGATGATAAAAGGACAGACGGGACCAATGAAGTATACAGCTCTCTCAGGAGGCTCCTTAAGCTGCTGGACCTGGATGCGGAAAATTTTAATACAAAGCGCTGGAACCCGCTCGGTTCAATTATAAGACCGGGGGAAACGGTATTATTAAAACCAAACCTTGTAAAGCATTTTAACGAGCAGGGGGATATAAGAAGCCTTATTACGCATGGCTCTCTGATAAGGGCAGTAACCGATTACGTATATATAGCATTGAAAGGGAATGGCAGGATTATCATTGCTGACGGCCCAATGGACGATGCTGATTTTGAAAAGGTGGTTTTGATCTCAGGCATGGACAGGATCAGGAGGTTCTATAAAGATACCGCTGGTTTTGATCTGGAGATATATGACCTGAGGCGGGAAAGGGTCATAAAAGAAAATGAAAAGATAATCCGGAGGATTAAATTAAAGGGCGACCCTCTTGGTTATACTGTAGTGGATTTAGGCAATATGAGCGAGTTTAAAAAACCAAACGGGGACAGGACAATGTCCTGCCCCTACAGCGCTTTGAGGGGTTCTGAATGCAGGGCTGATATCATGTCATTGCATCATAATGCGGAAAAGGACGAATATCTTATCTCAAATACATTTTTAAAAGCAGATGTGGTGATAAACCTGCCAAAGATGAAAACGCATAAGCGCTCAGGCGTGACGCTGTCCCTTAAAAACCTTGTGGGCGTAACAGGGGACAGGAACTGGCTTCCGCATTACAGCGATGATAACTGCGGCTGCGGCCATAAGACAGATCCTGGGAAGACATTCCCGGGCATTATAAAAAACACGGTTAAATACATAAAGCCTTTAAGGGACAGCTTGAGGCAGTTTGTGGGCGTTACTAAAGAGACTATGCGCAGTGGGAACTGGTATGGGAACGATATTATCTGGAGGACAGTTTTAGACTTATGGCGCATAGGCTCTTACGCAGACAAAAACGGCGTTATCAGAAAGGATAAACAGAGAAAAAGTTTTGTGATAGTTGACGGCATTACAGGAGGGGAAGGCGATGGGCCTCTAAATCCGAGGCCTAAAAAAAGCAATGTTTTAATAGCCGGCATCGATGAGGCAGTCGTGGATATTGTTACAAGCCGCATCATGGGGTTCGATCCTTTTAAGATACCTCTATTAAGGCGCTTCCTGCCTGCGCCGGATATAAATTGCGTATCAAATGTAAAGGCATGGAATAGAAAACTTTCTGATTTTAAAGGCAGGTGCCTTAATTTCAAGCCTCATTACGGCTGGAAAAGACATATAGAGGCGGGCAGCGGCGTTAAAAAGCAGGATTTATAGACAAGCAAAATCTGCCCGCCAAAGAACGCGGCGGGGAGAGATCTTCTTATGTCTTATCGCTAAGTTGACACTCTGACAATGTCAGAGTGTCAACTTAGGGCATTTTGAGATTAAAAAGGTTAATATAATTTTCTATGCTATCAAGGAATGGGAATAAGATGGTAAACGTGGTTTTTGTAATTTCAAGGCTGGATATAGGCGGAGCGGAAAAGGTCCTGAGCGATGCGGCTATAGGATTAAACAGGGATGCCTCGGAATATAAAGTTACGATGGTATGCCTTTATAAAAAAGGCAGGCTTGGGGAGAACCTGGCTTTAAAGGGGGTAAATATCTATGAAAATATAATGAGGAACAAATTCGACGTCCTGGGAATTTTCAGGCTTGCAAGGATACTCAAACTCATAAGGCCTGATATCCTGTATATGACGGCCCAGCCTATTACCCAGGCTGTATGCGGCATAGCCTCGATATTTGTAAATGTGCCTGTAAAGGCCATAGGCTTCCATTCGCATAATCTAAGCAGGAGGCAGTTCCATAAGTTATTGATAGATAAGTTGAGCCTTTTTTCCGCAAGCGTCATAACCTGCGTTTCAGAGTCCCAGAGAGGGCACATTGCCAGGAATAAAAAT
>PEUD01000031.1 GCA_002780805.1 Candidatus Omnitrophica bacterium CG02_land_8_20_14_3_00__42_8
AACAATGCTTCAGAGCCATTGGGCAAAATTTTGGGTGGGGGCAAAATTTTGCCTGAAAAAAGAACAAAAAATCAAAAATGTCAGGGAGCGAATTTTAGTTTAAAATAAGCCCTTTAGTGGTAAAATATATATGATTAATATTCCCTATATAAGTGGTATTATTATAATACCACCTGCATAATATAAAGTCAAGGAGGAAAAATGTTATCTAAGAGAGTGAAGGAGTTACGCAAACAAAAAGGTTGGACTCAGCAAAAATTAGCAGAGAATGCAGGATTAGCTTTCAATACGATTACTAAGATAGAACAGAGCCTCGCGGAGCACCCTAATCTTAAAACATTACTCAAGTTGGCAGATGCTTTTGGCGTTAGCTTAGATGAATTGGTAGGCAGAAAAACAAAATAAAAATGATTAAGGCAATAGTTGAATCATGGGATAAGACAAAGATTGCTGTAAATCACTTTAAGCAAGAAGGGAGAAACGCTGTTATTATTATTTGTCATGGTTTTTCAATGTCCAAGGATGCAAAACCATTTTTAGACCTCTCAAATGATTTGTTTGAGTTGTGTGACGTTATCGCAATGGACCAAAGAGGGCACGGGGGTAGCGGTGGCACTTTTCTATTCTCTCATGTAGAGCACAAAGATATTAAGGCAGTTATCGATTATGCAAAACAATACTACAATCATCTCTATTTAATGGGTTTTTCATTAGGGGCAGCTTCTTGCATTATTGAAGCGGAGAGAAATAAGAATGTGGATGGTTTGATTGTGGTAAGTCCACCGGTTAGTTTTGAGAAGATTGAAAATAGATTTCTAGATAAAGGCGCTCTTCTACCGGGAATTCAAAAGTTTGGTATTCATACAATTAAATTAAGAATAGGCAATATTTTCTCAAGAAAAATCAATCCTATTGATGTTGTCGATCAAATTTCCCCTATTCCACTCTTAATCATTCAAGGAGAAAAGGATCCCATTATTTTTAAGCACCATGCAGAGAAATTATACAATAAAGCAAAAGAGCCTAAAAAAATTATCATAGTAAAGGATGGACTTCACGCCGAAGAGCTATATAGACGAACGCCAAAAGAATTTTTGAATATTTGCGCTTCGTGGTTAAGAGAAATCAACGCAATAAAATAATTATTTAGGGATGAATAAATGACTTTATTGCAAAAAGTTATTATCTTGGCAAATAAACTTTTAAGTCGAAGACGCGACAAAGAAATCTATAGAAAAGATTTTGATACCTCTGCGGAAGAATACGATACTGCTATTACAAGGAAAATGCTTGGGAAATTCACTGAAGATATTCTTAAAGAATTGGAGTATAGGCGTGGAATGCGTTGCATTGATTTAGGCTGCGGTACCGGACATGCCACGGAAATAATTAATAGTCATGTTGGTTCCAATGGTTTGGTTATCGGATATGATATTTCTGAATCTATGCTCGAAATTGCCAGAGAGAGACTCAAAAACTCATTAAGCGCTAAGTTCTTTAATAAAGACATGCTCCTTGCTTTGCGTGAGCAAGAAGCAGATTCTGTTGATCTGATAACCGCTTTTTGGGCGCTTGGATATAGTGAACCTAATAAAGTATTAAGAGAAGTCTCGCGAGTTCTTGTCCCTGGTGGTCAAGTTGCTGTACTTGTTAATACGCAGGAGTCTCTTTGCGAATTACAAAAACTTGTTTCTAAAATACTCATCTGGCATCCTTTTGTTCTAAATTATATTCCTCCTATTAATTTTCCTTCAAATATCAGAAGTTTTCGTTTGATGGTAGATAAAGCGGGTTTGAAAATAAAGTCTCTTCGTGAAGAATCATGCGAACAGTCTTTTGATTCAGGAGAGTTACTTGTTTCCTGGATGAAGACCTCAGGTCCCTGTGCAGGATTTAGAGGTGCTTTAAAGGAAAATCGCCGCGATTTTGTTTTTGATAAAATCAGAGAGATAGTTAACCATAGTGGTGGGATTAGATTAACTTTTCGATTCCTATATTTTGTAGGGACAAAATGATAACTAAGAGAAATAATCATACAGGAAATCGAATTCAATTAAAGGCAAAAGTAATGATTCGCTGCCAGGATGCCCTATTAAAAACGTTTGGGAAAGCCAAATCCGGTTCGCGTTTACGATCTATTGTTCAGAACTTCTCAAAGCGTTTTGTCGGAGGGTATCCTTATGTTATTAAGTTAGACGTTATAGATAAATGTAATCTTAATTGTAAAATGTGTTATGCGAGAAATGCTGGATGTGAGGTACCGTTAAAGAATATCCTGCATATGCTTAGGCAATTCGATAGAGTCCCTATACGTTTGGACTTATTAGGTGGAGAGCCTCTCTTAAGAGAAGACATTTTCGAGATTGTGCGATATGCGAAATCAAATACAGCTATTCAAGAAATAGTATTATATACAAATGGTACATTAGCAACCAAAAGCCTTACAAAAAATCTTTTTGATGCTGGGCTTGATAAAGCAATTGTTACGTTGGTTTCTCTTACTCCACATAAACACGATGATTTTACTAAGGTTCCTGGTTCTTGGAATAAAACAGTCTCCGGAATCAACAATTTCGTAAAGGCCGGGATAAAGACTTATACTTTTACGGCTCTCCATGCAGAAAATATACAAGATTTTAATAATATTTACGAATTTGTTACGGATCAGTTAAAAGTGACGCCGCTCTTCTATCAATATATACCACAAAAATCAAACGATCCATTATTAGCGCCATTGGACTTATGGAATAAAGCTAAGCATAAAGTTCTTTGTGAGTATCGGCCGCACCATTTTGATTATATTAAAGAAATACTGACATTTTGTGGCCGGTTATGTTTGGGCGGTTATTACTCGCTTTCTATAAAGACCGATGGTACTGTTACTCCATGCCCATTTATGTACGATGTTCCTCTTGGCAACGCCTTAATGCAGAATATTTGGGATATCTTTGCAAGGCGATTTGATTCTCCAGAGTTTTGTGAATTTATGCAACTTCCAGAAGAATGTAGCAACTGTTCTTACAAGGATTTTTGTGGAGGTGGCTGTAAAGCAGGCAATAAAATTCTTTTTGGAAGTTATACAAAAAAAGACTACCGCTGCCTAGGACCATGGCAAGAAACAGTATCTTCACAAGAGTTACCTAATAAAATTCCGAGTTTTTTCTAACTCTTTGAGGTATAATGATATATTAAAAAAGGAGGTGCGGGATGCAAAGGAAACAGATATGGGTATTATTTAGCGTTTGCATTCTTTTGGTGATTGCAGGATGCGCCGAAAGAATCAAACCAGTTGAGATTAGGCATCTTTACAGCCGAGGCAAAGTAGATAATCTTACTTCTCAAGAATTAATGTTGGAACAAACTTTAAATGAGGCTGCTAAAATTGATGCTGCCAAGAAGTATGCACAAGGGATGTTTGATGTTGCTTACATTATTGCTACGGAACATCCTGATTTAGGCTTTACAGTTTACTTGAAAGGAAATGAGGTTGTAGTTGAAAGAGGGCTTGATACTTCTAAAGAGCCGACCTTGGTAATACCATTGTATGACGATGCGATTATGAATATCAAGCGATTCTTTGAAGATGGCGTAGTTGATGCAAGAGAAGAATTTTTGATAGTAAATGGAGTATTCAAGCCAGCATGGGAAGCTTCTTACCGCATACCTGAAATGCAGAGCCGATGGATTAGAAAGTTTATGAAATTGGATGGGTTAATGCACGTTGTGCTTCTCAATAAGAATAATTATGAATATCAAGGGAAAGTGGTAAAGAATGAGCTTTCAGTTGTGCGTGCAAGCAATCAATGGTTGATTTTTGATGGCTTAGAAGGAATACCTGATTCTCGCATGGAATTAGCTGCTAAAGATTCAGTAGCAATGTATAAGCTTATAATGAGGGATTTAAAGCTCGCTAAATCTATTAAAGAAAAAATGAAGATAATGTCTGAATTTGAAAAGATCAGGAAACGTTGTTTAGTAAAGTAATTTAATTACTACAAAAATTTGGTATGTTGGCAATATTAAAGGCATTCAGATTAGGAAAAGTACTGTCTATTCTCTTAGGCGTGCTAACTATCTCTATATACGCTTTTGGCGCCGTTAGTTATTTACAAGATAGGGCTATCCAGCTAAGAGTGGGTATTGGTTTGATTTCTATCTTTTTGCTAACGTGTGCCGGTTACTTGATGAATGACTATTACGATATCAAAAGTGATTCAATAAATAGGCCTCAAAGAATACCGCTCAAAGAGCTGATTTCTGAGAAGAATATCAAGAGACTCTTTATCGGTTTTTTTCTTGTTGGTTTGATAGCTGCTCTATGGGTAAATTTGAAGTTTTTCAGCCTAATAATTTTGGATCTAGCCATCTTAATATTCTATAACGTGTATTCTAAAAGGCTTTACCTTTTTAAAGCCGTGATTGTTTCATTACTTGTTGTTTCGATTTATCCCTTATCATTAGCTTTAACATCCGGGGGCTACCCGTCATTACGCAGAGATTCATTATTTGTTTTTCCTATATGGTTGTTTCTTATAATTCTGGCTTATGAGATTGCTGAGGATATTGTAGGTATGCAAGGCGATAAGGAAGAAGGCGGAAATACATTGCCGATTATGATTGGAGCAAAGAAAGCAAGAAATCTTGCGACATTAATCGCTTTAATATCCACGCCCATAGCATTTATACCTTATTTTAAGGGAATGTGCGGGACAGTTTATCTTATAGGCGCATTATTAACCTTGCCCATCTTTATTGGTTGTATGTTCTTTAAAGAAAAGACACTATCAATAGGATTATTGTTTTATGTTAGAGCAATAACTTTTTTTTCACTGGTTGATATAATCTTAATAAAGTGAAATAACTATGCAACACATAACTGGATTTAAGAAATACTTATTTTTGCTGAAGGGATTCAATAAGGAAATTTTGAATCTTCCTTTGAGCTTTTTATCTTTTATGGTTAAACAAATGAAGTATGAGAAATTTACAGTGCATTCCAGTAGGATATTTATTAATACAATTTATACTCCCTTTCCATCTCCTAGTTATGTGACTGCCCTGAAATGTTTTAATAGGTTATCTAAAGGCAGGATGAGTCCGTTTTCTGCATATATATCTGTGACTGATAGATGTCATTTGAATTGCTGGCATTGCAGTAATACCAGTGCTGAAAAGTCTAAAGATTTAGCACTTACAGACTTAACGAAAGTAATCCGGGAGCTGCAAGATTTTGGTGTTTCCTGCATTGGTTTCACGGGTGGAGAACCAAGTTTAAGAGATGATTTAGAAAAATTAGTTAGTTCGGTGGACAACCGTTCTTTCTCTATTCTATTTACGTCAGGATATCTAATAAACGCGGATCGAGCAAGAGCCTTAAAAGAAGCTGGCCTTACAGCAATTGTCGTAAGTCTTGATAGCCATAATAAAGAAGAGCACAATAAGAAAAGGCAATCAGAAAAAGCATTTGACGATGCTATTTTGGCAATCGAAAATTCGCTCAAAGCAGGAATTTATACTGCTATATCATGCGTTATCAGTAAAGAAATGCTGCACTCAGAGAAAATATATGAATTTATTAGCTATGTAGGAAAGCTTGGCGTGCATGAGATAAGGATATTAGAGCCAAAGCCATGCGGCAGGCTACTGAATAGCGCATTTGAAGATTTTACTGAACAAGACAAAAGCAAAATCAGAGAATTGCAGTATGAGATTAATACGAAAAAAGACTTACCCAAGATTATGGCATTAGCACATATCAATTCAGTAAATAATTATGGATGTAACGCTGGCAGGACACATCTTTATATTAATGCTAATGGTGAGGTTTACCCTTGTGATTTTTCGCCGATATCATTTGGGAATATACTCAATGAGCCTTTTGAGGTAATATACAATAAGATGGTAAAACATTTCCCCAAACCATCAAACGGCTGCATTATTTCGTCGATTTATAAGAATATAATAGCAGATGGCATTGATATTAACGCATTGCCTATTCGTGATGAAAATAAGATAGAACGTCTTTTAGGCCATATTGGCAAAAGACCGGTGCCGAAATTATTTTCGGCGCTCGGATTCAAGGAGGGCTAAAATGCAAACAGGGCATAATGTTTTAAAATGGGTTATTGCTGTTATCTCAGCAGCTATCGGAGGTTTCTTTGGGCTATTTGGTGGTCCGGTGAGCGCTACCGTAGGTGTTATTAGCGGTCTTTTGGTTGGCTATTGTTATGTCCATTTTACTTTAAAGATCAAAAGCCGGTATGCTTTATTAAGAATCTTTCTGGGAACACTCAATGGAACTTTAGCTGGTCTAATATCCGGTATCTCAGTGCATATACCTAATCTTTTCGTTCAACAAAAACATGGATTATTCGGAAGTGGCGGCGGCGCAATATCAACAGGTGCAATATTCGGCGTTGTTATAGGAACAGTCTTTGGATTTATCGGAGCATGTATTATAGCTTCTATACCAAGGGAAAAAGAAAGTGAATAGAACATTCTTAAGAAATATAGAGAGTCTTTGCCCTCTTTGCTTAGAAGAGGTAAAGGCGCAATTATTCTTAGAAGATGGCCAAGTAACCATCAGTAAGACGTGTATCGAGCATGGTTCATTTTCTGATGTTGTAGATCCAGATAGTAATCTATATTTACGGACAATTTCAAAAAGACAAAAACGGCATAATCCTTATGGTTTGGTTTTGCCGATTACTACAAGGTGTAATTTGAGATGCAAGTGGTGTTATCTCCCCGATAAAAATATTGAATTCGATGCAGAAAAAATCAAGAGCATTATTGATAATTGCCATCATCGCTTTATTGTGTTCTCCGGAGGAGAACCTACTCTCAGGAAAGAGTTACCGGAATTGATAACCTATGTCAGAAGACGCTATCCAAATAAATTTACAGTTCTATTGACCAATGGGTTAAAACTTGCAGAAAAAAGCTATGTGAAGGAATTAAAAGACGCAGGGCTTCAATACGTTATTTTATCTCTGAATGGCTTTCGCCAAGAAACACATCAGCATATCAGTAATCAAGATTTAACTGAGCCCAAGAAAAAGGCCTTAAAAAATCTTAAGAAATTTAACATCTGGACTATTCTCTCAATGACCTTAGTTAAAGGTCTAAATGAAGAGGAGTTTGTAAAGATATACCAATATGGCTTAAGAAATATACAATTTATAAGACAGATTAGGTTAAGAAATGTGTCAGAAGTCGGATTGTATAAAAAAGATAGCCATATTTATCTATCTGATATGTTGAAACTTGTTTCAAAGGCTACAAGCCTTTCTATTGATGAGATGTGCCATAATAATTTAACGGCTAACGGTCTTTTTAATACAGGCAATTACTTTGTTTTGGATATTTTTAAGGCTCTAAAAAAGAGATATGCTCATAGCTCGTGGGGAAGCTTAAGATTCTGGTCACATTGCGTTAAGCTGATGGGTATTTTTAATACATTGAGAATGTTCTTTGAGCCTTTTCAGCCCAAAGAAACACGGCTAATGTTTCGAATTGAAATTTTTTCCTGGCCGGCAGCTTCAAATATAGACTTATCTGAATGTAGACTCTTTTGTATTGACCATGTAACAAATGAAGGCGAAATTTTACCCTTTTGGGAAGCCCTTTATAGAAACGATAAGCTTAGGTTGTCCAAGGAAGATGATTTTAATGACAGAATAGAAAACTTCGATCTAATAGGGTTAAAAAATTTATGAAAAGACACACGAAACATCGGTTTGCTTTTAGCCATCCTCTTTCGGAAATCATATAAATATCTATGCAAAGAATAACACGGCTTATTATAGTTGGCGTAGCAACTATTATTATTTTTAAGAGTACTACATTTGGATGGCACTCAATTTTTACCTCCACCGTTAGGCTTCAGCCAAAAGATAACATGCTCCCAGAGAAGCTAAAAAGACACGTAGTTAAACTTTCTAATGAAATAGGCGATAGAAACATTTCTAATTATGAAAATCTCAAGAAAACCGCTGATTATATAGTGGTTCAATTTTTATCGTATGGATATAACGTTACATTCCAAAAATATAGTGTCGCAGGCAAAGAGGTAAAAAATATAATTGCTCTAAAAACAGGATCAAGGTTTCCTAATGAAATTATTCTTCTTGGGGCGCATTACGATTCTTGCTTTAATCCAGGCGCAGATGATAATGCTAGCGGGATATCGGGACTTTTGGAATTGGCGAGAATGATTGCTAATAAAAAAGTAGATAGGACAATTGAGTTTATAGCTTTTGTCAACGAAGAGCCGCCTTTTTTTAAGACAGAGGTAATGGGAAGCAGAATTTACGCAAAGGAATGTAAGGCAGAAAATAAGAATATCAGGGCTATTATTGTTTTTGATTTAATAGGCTTTTATTCAAATAAACCGTTTTCTCAAAGATACCCTGTTATTCTGGGATTATTTTTTCCAAATAAAGGAAATTTCATAGGAGTATTTGGCAATTTCAAATCCCGTTACTTAGCTAGGCAGATTACGAGAATATTTAAAAACAATTCTTCGTTTCCCATAGCTTCTATTGCCCTTGATTTTATCCCAGGAATTGATTTTAGCGACCATTGGTCCTTTTGGAAAGAAGGTTATCCAGCAGTAATGATAAGCGATACAGCTTTCTTAAGACATAAAAATTACCATAAGAACACTGATACATGGGAGAAGCTAAATTATAAAGATATGGCATGTGTTATTGAAGGTATTTATGGGGTTTTGGTAAGGTTTTAAAATAAAAGATTATGCCAAAGCTTAATCCCGATAAGATAAAGATTGGTTATATCATTTTGGTTGCGGGGCATAAAATCGCTATTGAGAAAGTACAGCTTAAGGCAGGTTATGGTTTAAGCTCAAAATGGACACATGTTGCTGGAAGTCTAGGTGGATTTAATATTATTGAAGCAAGGGTCCCGCGTTCACGCGTAGCTGATTTACAAAAACAATATGTTGATAAAGGTTACGAAATAAAAATAATGAGGCGCCAGAATCAAGAGGCAGGGAAGAGATATAAGGTGGCGCTCTGGTGGGCGACGATGAATAACTTACCTTACGACATCTTACAATTTTTCTGGTTTCCATTATCTCTAATCTATGTTACAATTGGGATTACGTTACATAATTTATTCAGTAGTCATAAACGTTTTCTTTGCTCTGAATTAATAGCAGCAGGATTTCACAAGGAAGGCGATTATCTTTTTAATAAACCGCAAGAAAACGTTCTTCCTGCTGACTTTGATAATCCAGAACTATTTGAAGAAATAAGAGATATTTGGTTTCCCGCTCCCTGACATTTTTGATTTTTTGTTCTTTTTTCAGGCAAAATTTTGCCCCCACCCAAAATTTTGCCCAATGGCTCTGAAGCATTGTTCGGGAAAGGCTTTGCATTGCCGCGTCCGTGTGATTTTTTTATTGTTTAGCGGCAAGCGGATGAACATTTCTTATGAACGAATTTTTACGTGTAAAAACTTGTCCGTGTGAGGACGCTGCGGCTGCAAGCCGCAAGCAAAGCCGACCACGCATTGCATTAGCAAGAAGGCCGTCCCCAGACGGCCGCCCAGCGAGGCTTCTGCCCACAGAAGCCGAGCGGTAAAAAGGGAGATACGACAGCGCGCTCCGCGCGCGGTGGCATAGATTAGATTTCAGTAGTCAATTTTTCAAAATAGGTTCGAGCAGCGTATAATAGCTGCGACCATTCTGCTTCGCCCTTCACCGGAAAGATTTAGCTGGTATGGGCTACGCAGGAATTTAGGCGAAGCAGAATGTGTTCCTGCGAAGCCCCACCGCTAGTTTTTCTAAGTATAGGGCGTAGCAGAACCATTCCTATGAAAAAACGCGTACATGTATATTATTCAGGTAGGGTGCAGGGCGTTGGCTTCAGGTTTACAGCCGAGGACGTTGCCAGGGCGCTTGGCGTCTGCGGCTGGGTAAGGAATCTTTCTGACGGAAAAGTTGAGATAACAGCCGAGGCGCAGGAAGCCGCGCTGAATGATTTTTTGGCAAAGATAAGAGAATATTTTTCCGCGTATATAGATGATGCGGAAATAACCTGGCAAGAACCCTCCAATGAATTCAAGGATTTTAATATAGCCATCTAATTATATGAGTAAGAGTTTAAACGATATAAAAAAACGCATAGAAAGCTTAAAGAAGCAGATAACCCGCCACGATCGTTTGTATTACACGCAAAACAAGCCTGAGATTTCAGATTTTGAATATGATGGTTTAATCAAAGAGCTTAAGAAGCTTGAGTCCGAATACCCGCAGTTTCAGGCTGCTGATTCTCCTACCCAAAGAGTAGGCGGCGAGCCGCTTAAAAGTTTTAAGACAGTCCGTCATAAAACGCCTATGCTTAGCATGGATAATACTTACAGCCATGAAGAGCTTAGAGAATTCGACAAGCGCGTAAAGAAAAATTTGGCTTCAGAAAAACCCGAATATATAGTCGAGCTTAAAATAGACGGCGTGAGCGTATCTATTTCATATGAAAATGCCGTGTTTCTAACAGGTTCCACCAGGGGCGACGGCGAAACCGGAGACGATGTATCAGCGAATTTAAAGACAATCCGCTCAATACCTCTTTTACTTGATATAGAGAATGCTCCGGAATTAATAGAAGCCCGCGGCGAGGTTTATATGTCTAAAGACGGATTCGCCATGCTCAATAAAGAAAAAGAAAAACAGTCAGAAGATCTTTTCGTTAACCCTAGAAATGCCGCAGCAGGTTCTTTAAAACTCCTAGACCCAAAAATTGTCAGCAAAAGGCATCTTAACGTATTTTTTTACGGCGTCGGATACTGCAAGGGTATAGAGTTTAAGTCCCAGCATGAAGCGCTGGAGTTTTTAAAGAAGGCCGGCTTAAGGACAAACCCTCATATAAAAAAATGTTCTAATATGGAAGAGGTATTGGAATATTGCGACAGGTGGCAGAAGAAAAAAGAATCGCTTGATTACGATATAGACGGCATGGTAATTAAAGTTGATTCTTTTATTCATCAGAAGATTTTAGGCGTTACTTCAAAAAGCCCGCGCTGGATGATAGCGTATAAGTTTCCGGCAGAAAGAAAACAAACAAGGCTTAAGGATATCTTGATTCAGGTTGGCAGAACCGGCGCCCTTACGCCTGTGGCAGTGCTTGATCCGGTTTTTGTTTCAGGTACAACTGTAAGCCGAGCCAGCCTTCACAATCAGGACGAGATAGAGCGCAAGGATATAAGAGTAGGCGATATGGTTTTAGTTGAGAAGGCCGGCGAGATAATACCGCAGGTTGTCGAGGTTTTAAAAGATAAACGCACAGGCGCTGAGAAAAAATTCAGGATGCCTGATAAATGCCCGGTGTGCGGCTCTAAAGTAAGATATGTTGAGGATGAGGTTGCTGTGCGCTGCGATAATCCGGCATGCGCTGCCCAGGCAAAGGAGCGTATAAAACATTTTGTTCAGCGCCAGGCAATGGACATAGAAGGCATAGGCGAGGCATTGATAGAGCAGCTTGTTGACAAGGGCATGATAAAGGATTACGCTGATTTATATTCTCTTAAAAAAGAGGATCTTCAGGTTTTAGAGCGCATGGGGCCTAAATCAGCGCAGAATGCGATAGACGCGCTTGAAAAATCAAAAAAGAGTGATTTATCAAGGCTGCTTTTCGGATTGGGCATGCGCCATGTAGGGGAACATACCGCCGAGGTTTTAGCCGACAGGTTTGGCTCGCTTGATGCGCTTGCCAAAGCTGAGCTTGGAGAGCTCGGAGATATTTATGAGATAGGGCCTGTTGTAGCTTTGTCAGTGTGTGAATTTTTTAAGAATCCTCAAACAAAAAGATTACTCGAAAAATTAAAATCAAAAGGCGTAAACACCAGGCAGCCGAAAAGGCATACGCAAAACAGGCTTTCCGGCAAGTCATTTGTTTTAACAGGCGAATTAATGCATTATAACCGCCATGACGCCGAGGGCCTGATAAAATCTTTAGGCGGCAGGGTATCATCCAGCATATCAAAAAAGACGGATTTTGTGGTGGCAGGTAAAGATCCGGGTTTAAAATACAAAAAAGCCGCAACACTCGGCATAAAAATAATAGACGAGGCGGAATTTAAAAATATGACAGGAGGCATAAAATGAGAAAAAATAAAATATTTGCCATGGCAATGCTTGCGATATTTACGCTGGTTCTTGCAGGATGCGGTTCGGATGCGTTTAACCGCAAATTTATCAGGAAAAAGAAACAGGCTGAAGGGCCGCCGGAGATTTACAATATACAGCCGTTTGAGAAGCCGGCCAATACAGAAATATACCAGCACGCGTTTTTATACTGGAAGTCATGGGAGTCAGAGCTTTTAAACGCGCTTTCTCCTTCGGGATACCCGCGCACAGCTAATATCCTTAAAATCCAGGATTGCATTGGCAGCGCAGTTTCAAGCCTTACGGATATGGAAAGCTGCCTTAACGAACAAAAAGCCATGGAGCTTGATTTTTACATAGAAGAGCTTAGGCGTATCGGCGGCATGTTAGGCAGAGGCAACTTATCAGACAGTGTTTTATCGCGAGCGCGCAATGACGTGGGAACGCACAAGAGAAATGTGGACATCAGGTTTAATTACAGCAGGATAAAAAATGATATTAAAGACGATAACAGTAGGCCCGAATGAGACTAATTGTTATATTTTAGGCTGCAGCCGCACAAAAGAGGCGGCGCTTATAGATCCCGGGGCAGAGGCTGGTTTGATAAAAAAGGCTGCCAGGGACGCGGGGGTAAAATTAAAATATATAATAAATACCCATGGCCATGCCGACCATATAGCTGCGAATAAAGATTTCAAGCTGCCTGTTTTTATACACAAACTTGATTCGGAATTCTTAACAGACCCGTATAAAAATATGTCTGTATTCTTCGGCTTTAGCATAACCTCGCCTTCTGCCGAGCGGTTTTTAGAAGACGGCGAAGTTATGAAGGTAGGCGACATTGTTATGGATATAATGCATACGCCAGGGCATACGCCAGGAGGCATATCTATT
This sequence comes from Candidatus Omnitrophica bacterium CG02_land_8_20_14_3_00__42_8, assembly GCA_002780805.1. GTDB lineage: Bacteria > Omnitrophota > Gorgyraeia > Gorgyraeales > Gorgyraeaceae > UBA10183. The sequence continues at coordinate 13,022 of PEUD01000031.1, forward strand.
AAGGCCGAAGGCGTGGTTTTTACAGGCGATACGCTTTTTGCCGACGGCGTGGGCAGGACAGACCTGCCCGGCTCAAGCGACAAAGATTTATTTAAATCAATAAAAAATAAACTTATGACCCTGCCTGATGATACTGTTGTGTACCCGGGGCACGGTTCATCGTCAACAATAGGCAGGGAGAGGGCAAACTTTTAAAGCCATGCAAGAATTAATCCAGCAATTTCTAGATTATCTGTCGGTTGAAAGGGGCTTGGCGCCCAATACCATACAGGCATATACAAGGGACTTAAAAGAGTTTGCCGCGTTTTTAAAAGAGCATGGCGTTGTTGGAGTTGATAAAGTGACGCATAAGGATGTTACGGAATTTATGTGGTCCAGAAAGAATAAAGGCATTGCGGCTAATTCTATTTCGCGCGGCCTTGTTGCGATAAGAATCTTTTTTAGGTTTTTATTAAGGGAGCAAAAAATAAAGCAGGACCCCACAAGCGTGCTTGATTCGCCGAAATTATGGAAATGCATACCTGATGTGCTCGGGGTTGCCGAGGTGGAGAAATTAATTACAGAGCCTGACACAAGAGACCCCTTGGGTATAAGAGACAGGGCTATGCTGGAATTATTATACGCTACAGGCGCAAGGGTGTCTGAGTTGATTAATTTAAATATCAATGATTTAAATATGGATGTAGGTTTTGTAAAATGTTTTGGCAAAGGTAACAAGGAACGCATAGTGCCGCTTGGCAGAAAGGCGCAAGCCGCATTAAAGGTGTATATCGAAAAATCAAGGCCAGGCCTGATAGGCAAGCATTTATCGAACAACGGGCTTTTTTTATCGCGGCTTGGCAAAAAGATGACGCGGCAGATGCT
>PEUD01000032.1:0-3731 GCA_002780805.1 Candidatus Omnitrophica bacterium CG02_land_8_20_14_3_00__42_8
TTTAGAAATAGTGTTTTTTTCTGCCTTTAGGCCCTCAACCTCTACCAGAATCTTTCTTCTTTCGCTATCCAAACCAAGAACCTCCTGGATATTAAGCTTAAGGTTCCTGTTCTTTATAGCAGCTTTTACTATATCAGGGTTTTCTCTTATAAATTTAATGTCTAACATACCTTCTTCTTAGTTTACACTGTGACATTGTCAAAGTGTAAACTTATTTAGCCTTTGATTACGCCAAGCGGGCGCATGCGGCAGACTTTTTTTGATAACCCCGCGCCATGTACCACGTCAACTACCTCGCCTACATCTTTATATGCCTCAGGGGCTTCTTCAGCCAGCGTGGTTCTGGTTTTTGCCCTCACTATTATACCACTTTTATTAAAAAGTTCCTTATCAATACTCCTTCCTGCGCAGACTTTTACAGCGCCTGAACGGGAAAGGCATCTGCCAGCGCCATGGCACGTGCTTCCAAAAGTTTCCCGCATGGAGCCTTCTGTGCCTGCCAATACATAAGAGAATGTGCCCATGTCTCCGGGAATGATAACAGGCTGGCCTGTTTTTTTGTAGGCCTCTGGTAATTCTGGGTGGCCCGGAGGAAACGCCCGCGTAGCGCCTTTACGATGAACGCATAATAAACGTTCTTTGCCGTCCACTTTATGTTTTTCCATCTTGGCGATATTATGCGCCACATCATAAACAAGTTTCAATCCCAGAGAATTCCAGCTTTTATTAAAAACCTTCTCAAAGGCATTTCTTGCCAGATGCATGAGGCACTGCCTGTTCAGCCATGCATAATTTGCGGCGCATTTCATGGCCCCCAGATAAGATTTCCCTTCCGGAGAATTAAGAGGCGCACACGCCAGCTGCCTGTCAGGCACATTTATATTATATTTATCTAAACAACTGATCATGCCTTTCACATAATCATCGCATATCTGGTATCCAAGGCCTCTTGAACCGGAGTGGATCATCATTGTAATCTGGCCTTTGAATAAACTGAATATATCCGCCTTTTCCTCGTCATATATTTCGTCTATGACCTGGACTTCTAAAAAATGATTTCCTGAGCCAAGGGTGCCTGACTGATCCCTGCCTCTCTCATAAGCCCTTTTAGAAACCCCGGAAGGATCCGCACCTTCTATCGACCCTCTATCTTCTGTAAAGTCCAGGTCTTCTTTTACGCCATAACCTTTTTTTACAGCCCACGCGGCGCCTTTTAAAAAAATTTCCTCTTCTTCTTTAGCGCTTGCCTTTATATCCCCGCTTGAACCAACGCCTGACGGGATATTATTAAATAATGCATTCACCAGGGTTTCAAGCCTGGGCTTTAATTCATCCAGTGTCAAATCGCTGCGCACAAGCCTTACGCCACAACATATGTCGTATCCGATTCCTCCTGGCGCAATTACGCCTCCATTTTCAGGATCTGTGGCTGCTACCCCACCGATAGAAAAACCATATCCCCAATGGATGTCGGGCATGGCAAGAGAATATTTTACTATGCCAGGTAAAAACGCTACATTCGCCACCTGTTCAGGGGCTTTGTCATTAATGATTCCTGTGAGAAGTTTTTCGCTTGCGTAGATGAGGCCTGGGACTTTCATCCCCGGTTTGTAGGATTGCGGAATTTTCCAGCGGAAATTGTCCAGCTTTTCTAATTTATCCTGCCAAGCATAGGCCATAATCAAACATCAAAAATAATAGTGCAGCTAAAACCCTCTATGTCTTCCTCTATCTTGAGATTGTGAAAAGTAACGGCCTTTATTTCTGTGTAAAGATCACTCTGGTAAAGATCTATATTGACGCCGCTTGTTTCTGCTTTTATGCCGTTATTATTTAAACTTAATATCCTGAAATTATCGAGATATATTTTCTCTCTATTAAAGATATCCAGAAGTTCTGACAACCAGCTTACCAATATCTCTTCAAGATTATCCTTATTTTCATTTATCTCTATTTTCTTTTCAATCTTCGAGCCCTGCGCCTTATATTTTTCTCCGGCTATAACAGCAAACATGCCTCTTGCCGCATTTTCGAATAATTCTGTGAGGGTAGAGCCATGCGCCTTTATGCCTACATCAGCGGTATGGTCGACGAGTTCAAAGGGTTTCATAAATTATATTTTGGTGAGCCGCCCGCGACTTGAACGCGGCACAACTACATTAAAAGTGTAGTGCTCTACCAGATGAGCTAGCGGCCCGCTTAATTTATTTATACTAATTCTTTTTCTTTATTTACCAGGAGTTCGTCTATCTTTTTTGTATATTTTTCCGTCAGCTTCTGTATGTCGTCGTGCCCTTTAAACTTCGCATCCTCTGTAATCTCTTTGGATGATTCCAATTTATCGATAGCTGTAATCGCGTCTCTTCGGACAGTCCTTACGGAAACTCTTCCCTGCTCAGCGATCTTATGCAATATCTTCTTGAGCTCCTCCATTCTCTCTTTTGTAAGGACGGGTATAGATATCCTTATAAGTTTCCCGTCATTGACAGGGGTTATACCAAGCTCTGATTTAAGTATCGCTTTTTCAATAGCCTGGATATTGGCCTGATCCCAGGGATGAATAGCGACAAGCCTTGGTTCAGGTATTGATATAGTCGCCACCTGTTTCAAAGGCATGTGCGTGCCGTAACATTCTATTATTATGCCTTCAACAATTCCCGGATTCGCGCGGCCGGTGCGGATCTCTGAAAATTCCCTTATAGCGGAATCTACAACTTTTTTAAGTTTTTCCTCTGTATCGTGTATAAGTTTTTGTAACAAGTCCATGATGACCCTCCAAATTTTGTAAAACAAAATTTGATAATCAACACACGATGGTGCCTATTTTATCACCGGTTAAAACTCTTTTTATATTGCCCTTTTTTGTGAGATTAAAGACTATGATGGGAAGTTTGTTATCCATACAAAGGCTTACTGCGGTCGCGTCCATGACCTTAAGCCCTTTTTTAAGAACCTGTATATATTTAAGCGTTTTGAATTTCTTGGCGGTTTTATCCTTTTCCGGGTCCGCGGAATATACACCATCTACCTTTGTAGCTTTAAGTATTACATCGGCTCCCAGCTCAACAGCCCTGAGACTGGCAGCGGTATCAGTAGAAAAATACGGGTTGCCTGTGCCGGCCACAAATATCACTACCCTATTTTTCTCAAGATGCCTTATTGCTTTTCTCCTTATATACGGCTCAGCCAATTCCTGCATATCTATCGCTGTCTGAACGCGCGTAAAGACACCTGCCTTTTCAAGGCTATCCTGCAGCGCCAGGCCATTTATAACAGTCGCAAGCATGCCCATGTAATCGGCCGTAGTCCTGTCAACTCCCTGGCCGGAAGCAGTGCTGCCCCTGTAAATATTTCCCCCGCCTATCACAATGGCGATTTCTGTCCCAAGCTTTTTAACGTCTTTTATTTCTTCCGCGATAGAACGGGTTACTTCAGGGTCTATGCCATAGCCCCGCTTGCCTTGCAGCACCTCGCCGCTCATTTTTAGCACCACTCTTTTATACACTGACTTCTTCTGTGTCATTTTATATCTTCGCCTATCTGAAATCTTACGAACCTGCGGATCAGTATATTCTCCCCTATCTTTCCTATGAGCTCGTTCAGATAGTCTTTTATGGTTATCTTGTCATTCTTAACAAAAGGCTGGTCTAAAAGACAGGCCTCTGAATAAAATTTTTCCAATTTTCCCTGAATTATCTTTTCAACAACGTTTTCCGGTTTATTCTTAACGC
>PEUD01000032.1:3753-9248 GCA_002780805.1 Candidatus Omnitrophica bacterium CG02_land_8_20_14_3_00__42_8
TCTTTCCAGTATATGGCCTGGCACTTCTTCACGAGATACATAACTCGGAGAAGTGGCTGCAACTTGCATTGAAACATCCTTTACAAACTGCTTGAAATTTTCGTTCCTGGCAACAAAATCAGTTTCGCAGTTTACCTCTAAAAGCACGCCTATTTTACTGTTTGAATGTATGTATGACCCTATGACGCCTTCTTTGGCACACCTTCCGGCTTTCTTAAGCGCTACTATCTGGCCTCTTTTTCTCAATATATCAACTGCTATTTCCATATCTCCGCTCGACTCTTCCAGCGCCTTTTTGCAGTCCATCATGGGGGCATTGGTCTTTTCCCTTAACTTTTTTATTAAATCAGTAGTTATTGCCATATCAATATACCTCTTTTCTATTTTATCCACTTTTCGGAAATTGCGGTTTATAGTTCTTTTTCTTAACGGGTTTTATTCTCTTTTCCTCTTTGTCCTTAAGTGATGTTTCTTTTATAGCCTCGACAAGCTTTTCTGATTTTTCTTTATCCTTGATTTCCTTTGTGTCTTCTTCTTCCTGAAGCCTTGCTAATTCTGCGATATTGGATTCATCAAACTGTTTTTTGCCTTCCACGACACTGTCTGTTATGAGCCCTGTCAAAAGTTTTATAGAACGCATTGCGTCATCATTCGCAGGTATGGGGTAATCGATCATGTCCGGGTCTGCATTTGTATCTATTATCGCCACGATGGGTATGCCGAGCTTTCTGGCTTCTTTTACCGCAATGTCTTCTTTTTTAGCGTCCACTATAAAAAGCGCGCCGGGCATCTTTTTCATACTGACTATGCCCTGCAGGTTCTTTTTTAATTTATCCATCTCTTTGGTAAGTATGGCTTTTTCTTTCTTCGTAATGGCGCTGAATGTGCCGTCTTTCTGCATAGTCTCAATTCCTTCCAAACGCTTTATGCTATTGCGTATAGTCTTGAAATTGGTAAGGGTGCCTCCCAGCCATCTGTCTTTTACGTAATACATGCCGGAGCGCTGGGATTCCTGGAGTATAATATCCTGCGCCTGGCGTTTTGTGCCTACAAAAAGGACCATTTCTCCTTTTGACGCGATATCCTTTACAAAATCTCTTGCTTTATTCAGGTAATCTACTGTCTTCTCAAGGTCTATTATATAGATACTGCTTCTCTCCCCAAATATAAACTTCTTCATTTTTGGGTTCCACCTGCTCACGTGATGGCCAAAATGAACCCCTGCTTCCAATAATTGTTTAATTAACTCTGTGTTCACATTTCCTCCTTATAAATTTACGATTTTAGTCAGATGGGGTATTATATAATACAATGTCCCTTATTTCAATCTATTTTTCTGCCTTGGACTTAAATTGGAGCTCATAAAGGCGCTTATAAACGCCTGATTTCTGCAATAATTCGCCATGCGTGCCTATCTCTATAATCCTCCCTCTATCAAACACCGCTATTTTATCCGCATGCTCTATTGTGGAAAGCCTGTGAGCGATCACAAATACGGTCCTGTTAGCCATCAGCCTGTTGATTGCCTCCTGAACCAGTTTTTCTGATTCTGTATCCAGCTGGCTTGTAGCCTCATCAAGTATAAGTATAGGCGGATCTTTAAAAAGCGCCCTGGCAATAGCTATCCTCTGTTTTTCTCCCCCTGATAATTTTATGCCTCTGTCCCCTATAATGGTTCCGTAACCCTGGGGCATTTTCATAATAAAATTATGCGCGTTGGCCGCCTTTGCAGATTCCATGACCCTCTCCAGCGCAGCGCCGGGTTCTCCAAACGCGATATTACTTCTTACAGTATCATTAAAAAGTATCGTTTCCTGGCTCACGATGCCTATATGGGCACGCAAAGACTCCACTGTAAAATCTCTTATGTCTTTTCCGTCAATAAGAATAGCACCCTTATCGGGATCATAGAACCTTGGTATTAGATTCACAAATGTGGTTTTGCCGGCGCCGCTCATCCCAACCATGGCAAGGATCCGGCCTTTTGACAACTTCAGGCTGATTTCATCCAATACAATCCTGTCTTTATTATATGAGAAATTTATATTCTTGAATTCTATTGAATCTTTAAAATCAATCAGTTTCGCCGCGGCCGGTTTATTTTTTATCGTTATCTCCCTATCCAGTATGTCATAAACCCTTGTTATGGCAGCTACTGCCTGCAGGTTTATGCCATATAACCTTGAAAGCCTCTTTAAAGGCTTAAGAAGGGAGAGCAGCGCCGCAAGAAACGCTATGAATGCGCCTGCGCTAAGCCGGCCCTCTACAACCTCTTTTCCGCCGCACCATAGAACCACGCCCATGCACAGTATTCCTACAAATTCTCCGAGCGGGGTTATTATGGCTACGCGTTTCACTGATTTTACCATCATCTTATAGTAGCGGTTATTATGGGCTTTGAATTTTTCTTTTTGATAAGTCTCCGCTGAAAAAGATTTCACTATGCCTATACCATATATTGTTTCAAAAAGAAGGGAGTTTATATCAGACATGCTTTCCTGTGTGGATGTGCTGATTTTTCTTAATTTATTGCCTATTTTTATTACAGGGAATATTATCAACGGAAATATGAAAATTGTAATAAGTATGAGCCACCAGGAAATAGAAAAATAGACCTTTATCCAGATTAAAATCACCACATAAATTATAAGCTGTATAGGCTGCCATAAAAGGTCCGTAAGGCCTTCTGTAATAGAATTTACTATAATACCCACATCAAATGTAACCCTTGAAACAAGCTCTCCTGTTTTAACGCTTGAATAAAAATTATTTGATAGCGCGAGGAGTTTCTCATAGATGGCCTGCCGGACGTCTTTGAGAACTGCCTGGCCCAGCTGGTTCATAAAACACGTCTGAAAAAATACAAAGGCCTCTTTTATAAAAAATAAAAAGGATACTATAATAACCACCAAATTCAATAATAAACCCTTTGGTATCTTATTTACCTTATCTATGATATCGATCAGGTAATGTGGCGCATGCTGAGCACCAGGCAGGGCCATGGTCTTACCTGTCAGTATATTATCCACAACAGGTATTATCATTCCCAAAGACACTCCTCCGAGCGTAGAGGTTAAAATCATGCATATGAGAGCAAGCGTCATTATCCATAAATGCGGCTTAACAAATTTTAAAAATCGTATATACTCTTTCATTGGACGATTATTTTATCACTCTGATTGACTTTTAGCAAGGTATTTGCTACCATTGTAAATATGAGAAAAATCCGAATTGGCGTAGTAGGTCTTGGCAGATTAGGCTCCATACATGCCAAGATCTATTCAACTTTGGAAAACGTAGAATTAGCCGGTATCTGCGATAGCAATGAAAATATAGCCAGAAATACCGCTGAAACGTTTAAAACAAACTGGTCCTGCGATTATAAAAAGCTTTTGGATAATAACTTAGACGCTGTAAGCATAGTGACCCCTACCGCGTTCCACTATGAAACAGCCAAGTTTTTTCTTCAGAATAAGATACATGTCCTCATAGAAAAACCCATAACAAGGACTTTAAAAGAAGCTGGAGATTTAATAAAAATTGCCGCTAAAAACCGTCTTATAATCCAGGTAGGCCACGTAGAAAGATTCAATTCCGCTATCCAGGCAATAGAAAAATTTTCTAATAAACCAAGATTTATCGAGGTCCACCGCCTTGGCCCGTTTACGCCCCGGGTAAAAGACGTAGGCGTGGTTTTGGACTTGATGATACACGATATAGACATAGTCATGGGCCTTACAAAATCAAAGGTAAAAAGCATTGACTCTTTAGGCATGAAAATCCTCACAGACTACGAGGATATCGCAAACGCAAGGATCCGTTTTCAAAACGGCACTGTATGCGACCTGACAGCCAGCCGTGTAACAAGCGACAGCATGCGCAAGATAAGAATATTCCAGGACGATTGCTATATTTCTATAGACTATATGACCCAAGAGGCGCTTATCTATAAAAAAATAAACGGCCAGATAGTTTCAGAAAAAATAGATATCCAGAAAGAAGCGCCCCTTCAAAAAGAACTTGCGTCTTTCATAGACTGTGTAGCTAATAATAGGAAACCCGTTGTCTCAGGGAAAGAAGCGTACGAGGCATTAAAGGTAGCGCTAGAAATATTGAAAAAAATACATAAATGAACCCCGCCCTTTCTACTGGAAAATAATATCTTAAATTAGAAAGGGCGGGATATGCGATCTGCAAGGGAGAACAAGGTGAAAAAATTGAGATTAATGATACTAGCCGGAGAAACTTCCGGAGACCTCCAGGCCGCAAACCTATTAAAATCCCTGAAATCCATCAATCCCAGCATAGAGGCATTCGGCATGGGCGGCAAAAAGATGTCTTCCGAAGGCGCGGAGATACTATATGATATTACAGATCTTGCCGTCGTAGGGTTTTTTGAGGTTTTAAAACATTTTGGTACGTTCAAAAAAATATTTGAAAAACTCTCCGGGCTCCTTGAAACAAGAAGGCCGGACGCAGTAATTCTGGTGGATTATCCGGGCTTTAACCTCAGGTTCGCAAAAACCGCTAAAGAAAAAAATATCCCTGTCATTTATTACATAAGCCCTCAAATCTGGGCATGGGGAGAAAACAGGATCCACGAGATAAAAAAATGTGTGGATAAAATAATAGTCATATTCGGCTTTGAAGAAACTATTTATAAAGAAGCCGGGGTAAAGGTAAGTTTTGTGGGCCATCCATTTTTAGATATTGTGAAGCCTGAATGGAAAAAGGAAGAAACCATTAAAACAGTTCATCTAAAACATGATTCTATCAAGATTGCTTTAATGCCCGGATCCAGAAAAAAAGAGATTGAAAAACACCTGCCATCCATGTTAGCCTCGTGCGAGATCATTAAAAATAAAATACCCAGCGCTGAATTTGTAATCTCCAGGATAAAAGAATTGGACCAGGGTTTATATAATAAAATCGTAAAACGTTCTACGGTAAAACCGCATTTCTTAGATAATAAGCCTTACGAAGTTATGGATATAGCTGATTTAGTAATAGTTTCGTCCGGGAGCGCAACCCTGGAAGCAGCTATCATGGAAAAACCGATGGTAATTATCTACAAGACTTCTTTCCTGACATGGCTGCTTGCGAAAAATCTGATCAAAATCCCTGACATAGGCCTTGTGAACATCGTGGCAGGCCAGAGAATAGTTCCTGAACTCGTGCAGTTTAACGCGACCCCTGAAAATATAGCAAAAGAATCTCTTGATATCCTTACTGACCACAAAAAAATCCACGAAATAAAAGAAAATCTAAGGAAAGTAAAATCTAAATTAGGGGAGATCGGTGCATCTTCCCGCGCAGCCCGCGCGATCTACAAATTCTTAAACCTGTCATAAAAACTATCAATTTATCCAAAAATTTGCATTAGAAATTTGTTTGGGATTACCCCGACGAGCAAAATTAAATCCTCTCGGATTTAATCTGTCGGCCCTTCCCTGCAGATTTACAAAAGTAAATCTAAACGCAGGGACAAGTCGGGC
>PEUD01000025.1:0-5420 GCA_002780805.1 Candidatus Omnitrophica bacterium CG02_land_8_20_14_3_00__42_8
AAAAAAAGAAAAAAGAACTGGATAACCAGCTTTTGAGAGCGATGGATGTGCTCAAAGGGATAGTAATATACAGCGGGAAATAAGTTCTCGATTCCCCGCCACAGAAACAATGGCGGACTCGCTCGAACAATATTCTTCGAGCGGTCATGCGAGCATATCATATGAGCAGAGTCGAGAAGAAACTACTATATGTTAATTCTAGGCATCGAGACTTCATGCGATGAGACAGCTGCGGCCGTTGTGAAAGATGGCACAGATATTTTATCAAATGTAATTTCATCCAGCCTTAAGTATCATAAGAAGTTCGGCGGGGTAGTGCCTGAAATAGCGGCCAGGCATCACGTAGAAAATATAGACAAGGTAATAACCCGTTCTCTGCGTGACGCAGGCCTTAATATAAAAGACATAGACGCCATAGCTGTAACAGACGGGCCGGGCTTGATGGGCGCGCTTTTAACAGGCGTCTCATGCGCTAAGGCCATGAGTTATACCCTTGACAAGCCGCTTATTGCCGTAGATCATCTGAAGGCCCATATATATTCCGCCATCATGATAGAAGACGCGCCTATCTTTCCTTTTATAGGGCTTGTTATTTCAGGGGGCCATACAAGGTTGTATTTAGTGAAGGATTTTAACAGGTTTGGATTGCTGGGGGATACGGTTGATGATGCGGTAGGAGAGGCATATGATAAGGTTGCCAAGATACTGGGCCTTGGCTATCCGGGCGGGCCTGTTATTGACGCTCTTGCGAAAAAAGGAAATTCTCGCGCGATAAGATTTACATGTAAAGCTGTTAATGGCTCTTTAGATTTTAGCTTTAGCGGAATAAAGACCGCAGTGTTGTATTATGTAAAAAACGAACGACGAACGACGAGCGACGAGCGACGAGATATAGCAGCAAGTTTTCAAGAGGCTGTTTTAAACGTTATTGTTGGAAACTCACTTAAGGCAATGGAAAGGTATAAAATAAAATCTTTTGTTGCTGGAGGCGGCGTAAGCGCGAATTCCAGATTCAGGGAGATGATGCAGAGAGAGGCTGTATATAAAGATTTTAAATTGTATTTTCCGCCTATGTATTTATGTTCGGATAACGCCGCGATGACAGCCGGGCTCGGATATAGGCTGTATAAAAAAGGCATAAAAGCGCGGTTAGATATAACAGCAAGAGGAGGCTGCGCATGTTGACCGATACTCAGGTGGTATGGCGATTGTTTCTTGCCGCGGCGCTGGGCGGCATCATAGGTTTTGAAAGAGAGAAACATAATAAAAGAATGGCAGGCTTCAGGACGCATATACTTGTGAGCGTTGGTTCCGCTCTTATAATGCTTGTTTCAATGCATATATTTGATATTTATTCTGGAAAAGCGCCTGTGGATCCAGCAAGAATAGCCGCCGGGGTAGTGACCGGTATAGGATTTTTAGGCGCGGGGACTATTATTCGTTCAGGCGAATCTGTAAGAGGGCTTACTACAGCAGCGAGCCTTTGGACTGTTTCCGGCATAGGGTTGGCAATAGGGTGCGGTTTTTACATAGCCGGCTGGGCAGCTGCTATCATAGCGTTTGCTGCATTATATTTTTTGCGCAAGATTCCTATAGAAGAAGACAAATAGCAGGCAAATAAGGTGACACTCTGACAATGTCAGAGTGTCACCTTAGCAGAAAGAAAGGACGAAGGGGCGTATGTTGACACGGGATAAAAACGAAAAAAAGATTTTAGATGTAGATGCTGGCATGCAGGGGACTCTCACGTTCAAGGATCCTGTGACTCTGAGGATAAACGGCAGTTTTGAAGGTAAGCTTGACACAAAAGGCAGTCTTATAATAAGCGAAAATGCCTCAGTTCGGGCAGATATAACCGGCGATGAAATAGTAGTAGGCGGAAAACTTACAGGCAACATAGTAGCTGCTGACAGCTTGAGAGTTCTTTCTACCGCCCATATAGCAGGCGATATAACCACTCCGAGCCTTAGCGTAGAAAAAGGCGCTGTTATTCACGGAAAATGCCAGATGCTTATAGGAAACGGCTCAAAAGGCAATATCCTTAACATAGAAGAACTTGCCAAGTACTTAGAGGTAGAGGTTTCCAATATACTTGAATGGGCAAATTCAGGGAAAATACCTGCTTTTAAAGAAGGTAATGACTGGAAATTTGAACGGCCAAAAATAGAAGAATGGATTGCGAAGGAAAAAACAAAGTAATAAAATACGCAGGATACTTCTCGACTCACTCGCTTTGCTCGTTCACTCGAAGAATAATATTGTTCGAGTGAGTCCGCCATTGCTACAGTGGCGGACGAGTCGAGAACTATTAAAGCCATGATGAAAAGGTTTTTGACATCAAAAGAAGCGGCGGATTATCTGGGCATTACGGAAAATGAGCTTATTGATTTATCCAGGGCCAATCAGATTATCGCATATAAGATAGGAGGCATCTATACCAGATTTAAGGTGGATGACCTGGAAATATACCGCAGAAAAGGCGTAACAAAAGGCAGTAAAAAGCATAACAACGGTCATTTTGACAACATTATAGATTTTTTCTATTTTAATGATTTTTATATATACTCCAGCATTATAATAGCCGTGTTACTTTATTTTATATTCAAAAACCCATAATATGGATTCCTCTGCATATTTAAAAGGAGTATTAGGCAAAGTTTATCATAGAAAGATGTCCGCGGACAAGGCTTTTAATGAACTTAAAAACCTTCCTTATGAAAACATGGGGTTTGCCAGGGTTGACCATCACAGGGCTTTTCGCAAGGGTTTTGGCGAGGTTGTTTATTGCGAAAATAAAACCCCTGAGCATGTAAAAAAAATAACTACGGTTCTTTTGAAGCACAAGAACCCGATACTTCTCACGCGCGCCAATAAAGCTTTATATGATTTTCTGAAAAAAACTTTTCCGGCGTTAAAATATAATGAGCCGGGGAGAGTCATATACCTGAAAAAAGGCGGATTAAAAAATAAAAAAACAGTTTTAATACTGACGGCGGGCACCAACGATATCCCGGTGGCCGAGGAAGCCAGGATTACCCTGGAAGTCATGGGAAACAGGGTAAAGACTATTTATGACGTAGGCGTAGCTGGAATACATCGCCTGCTGGATAAGCTTCCTGAAATCTCAAAAGCCAATGTTATAATAGTAGCGGCAGGCATGGAGGGCGCCCTGGGAAGCGTCATAGGAGGGCTCACGGATAAACCTGTTATCGCGGTGCCTACGAGCGTTGGTTATGGCTCCAGTTTTAAAGGCATAGCGCCTTTATTAACAATGATGAATTCCTGCTCACCCGGAGTGGTAGTTGTGAATATTGACAATGGATTTGGCGCAGGTTATTTCGCAAGCTTGATAAATAAATGAACCCAGCCTTTCCTTTTGGGCTGGGATATATATTAGGGAGGAAGGGCTGGGTGAAAAATAAATTTTTAAAAGACAGTATCTATGTCGTAGAAACAAATATAGACGACATGAACCCCGTTATCTATGAGACAGTTATTGAGAAACTTTATAAAACAGGCGCCCTGGAGGTTTTTCTTGTTCCTGTTCAAATGAAAAAAATAAGGCCCGGCATCTTGCTTACGGTGCTGATACCAAAGGATAAATTAAAAAAAATAGCAGAGATACTATTAAAAGAAACAACCAGTTTCGGGATAAGGTATTACGAGGTAAAAAGGTTAAAGCTTATCAGAAAAAAAAGCGCTGATAATTCAGGCCACGATAAAATCGGGATGAATATAGGCTATATGGGGCGGGAGCTTGTAAAGATTTCTCCGGAATATAGAGATTGCCGCAGAATCGCCTCTAAAAGAAATACGCCTCTCAAAAATATTATATGGTAAAAAAGCAGGAAATCGTAAAAGAAATTGTAAAAAATATAGGGCTTTTAGACGATCAGAAGATCCGCGCGGCGCTTGACGAACAGTACGATACCAAAGAACGGCTCGCTAAAATACTGGTTAGATTGGGCTATGTGGCGAGCGAAGGCGTCGGAAACACCCTCGTGCCGCAAGCGGGCATGCTCCCTGTTTCAATTAAAACAGAAGATATTGATCTGAAAGCAGTCGATGCCATCCCTTCACAACTCGCCGCAGCTCATAGAGTGATTCCCTTTAAGCTTGAAGGGAAGACGCTTTTTCTGGCAACAGATGACCCTATTAATTTCCTCGCGGGCGATTTCTTTGAAAAAATAACAAATCTTGATATAGATATGGAGTTTGCTGACAAGGCTGATATAGATAAGGCGATAGCCGATCTCTATGGTTCTAAGCAAAAAGAAAAGGCGCCCGGCTATAGCGGCTTAAGTAAATTATCGGAAGAGATTAAGGATGTGAAAGGGGGCGATGACGCGCCTGTTATAAAATTAGTAAACATGATAATAGAAGAGGCGCTGAAAAGAAGGGCGAGCGATATACACGTAGAACCCCTGGAGCATAAATTTCGTATCAGGTATAGAATTGACGGGGTTCTGCATGAAATACAGGGGCCTCCGAAGAGATTGCAGGGCTCGATTATAAGCAGATTAAAAATTATGGCAGGGATGGACATAGCGGAAAAGCGGCTGCCCCAGGACGGAAGAATAAAGCTTAGGCTGGAGAATAAAGAATTAGACCTTAGGGTATCTACTTTGCCCGCGGCATACGGAGAGAGCGTTGTAATGAGGATTCTGGATAAGAGCGGTTTTATGGTAGGTTTGGAGGATATGGGCTTTTTGCCTGAAAATAAAAAAGAATTCGAGAAACTGATAAACCTTCCCAATGGGATGATTTTAGTCACAGGCCCTACCGGAAGCGGAAAAACTACCACCTTATATGCGGTCCTGAGCCATATAAATCAGAAAGAGAGAAAAGTCATTACGATAGAAGATCCCGTGGAATATCAATTAGACGGCATAAATCAGGTCCAGGTAAGATCTCAGATTAATCTTACTTTTGCGAACGGCCTTCGCTCAATGTTAAGACAGGCCCCTGATATTATAATGGTGGGAGAAATAAGGGATTTAGAAACAGCAGAGATAGCTGTTCAGTCAGCCCTTACCGGGCATCTTATTTTCAGCACTCTTCATACAAATGACGCGGCAGGGGCTGTTACGAGGCTTGTAGATATGGGCGTAAAGCCTTATCTTGTAGCTTCTACGGTACAGGGCATCCTGGCGCAAAGGCTGGTGAGGACAATATGCCCGTCCTGCAGAGAGATTTACAATCCTTCGAAAGAAGAGCTTGTTTTGCTGTCTATCGCCCCGGATCAATTAAGAGATTTTGAGTTTTATAAAGGCAAAGGCTGTTCTACCTGTAACAATACAGGCTTTAAAGGCAGGATGGGCATATATGAACTTTTAATAATGACTGACAGCATAAAAGAACTGGTAATAGAAAATACCTCCAGCGCGGTTCTGTGCAAAAAGGCAAGAGAATTAGGAATG
>PEUD01000025.1:5473-9130 GCA_002780805.1 Candidatus Omnitrophica bacterium CG02_land_8_20_14_3_00__42_8
TGAAGAAATTTTAAGGGTGACTCAGGATGCCTGATAATTCGGATATATTGGATCTATCAAAAATAAATATAGAAAAAGCCGCCATAAATAAGGTCTCAGCATCTACGGCGAGATTCTACAATATAATGCCTATTAAAATAGAAAGGGATTCTGTTGTAGTGGCCGGCCGCGACCTTTCGAACATGAAGCTTATAGATGATTTGCATTTTATGTCAGGCCTGAACATCAGGATGGTGGCCGCAAAAGAAGGCGATATTAAGAAAGCAATAGAGCGGTATTACGGCAAAGAGGAAGAATCGCTCGGAGAAGTCATAGATGAAGCGGAAAAATCAACAAGCAAGATTCCCATAGCCGGTAAAGCAGAAAACGATGTTGATAAATTAAAAGAGATAGCGGCCTCCGCCCCTGTCGTGAAGCTTTTAAATATGATTCTTTTGCGCGCAGTGAGAGAGAAGGCGTCAGATATACATTTTGAGCCTTTTGAAAAAGACTACAAGATACGCTACAGGATAGACGGCATATGCTATGACGCGGCGCATCCTCCGAGAAATTTGAGCCTTGCAATAAGCTCCAGGATAAAAGTTATGGCAAATCTGGATGTTGCAGAAAGCAGGCTTCCTCAGGACGGAAGGATTATGATAGATATTGAAGGGAGAGCGGTGGACCTGAGGGTTTCCACCTTACCTACGCTTTACGGCGAAAGCATTGTAATGAGAGTCCTCGATAAAAGCATTGTAAGCTTGTCGCTCGACCAGATAGGCGTGGACGAAGACATTAAATTAAAAATCAGGGATATCATAAAAAGGCCAAACGGCATTTTTATGACTACCGGACCTACGGGAAGCGGCAAAACTACCACGCTTTATTCCTGCCTGAGCGAGATAAATAAAATAGATTATAAAATAATAACCACTGAAGATCCTGTTGAATACGATATAGAAGGCATCATCCAGGTAGCCATAAATCCAAAGATAGACCTTACTTTTGCCAGGACATTAAGGCATATATTAAGGCAGGATCCCGATATCATAATGGTAGGGGAAATAAGGGACACTGAGACAGCGGAGATAGCCATTCAGGCAGCCCTTACAGGCCATCTTGTATTCAGCACCCTGCATACAAATGATTCGCCGGGAGCAGTTACAAGGCTTGTGGATATGGGCGTGGAACCTTTTTTAATAACATCTACTGTCAGGGCAGTGCTTGCCCAGCGGCTTGTCAGGAAAATCTGCGTTAAATGCAAAAAAGAGTATAAGCCGTCGGAACCTGAGTTGTCAGAGTTTGGCATATCAAAAGAAAAGATAAAAGGCATGAAATTTTATAAAGGGGAAGGCTGCGAGATATGCAATAGTTCCGGCTATAAGGGCCGCACCGGCTTATACGAATTGCTTGTAGTAGATGATAAAATAAGAGGCCTTATTGTAAAACGCGAGAGTTTAACCGCCATACGAAACGCGGCGTGCGAAGCGGGAATGAAAACCCTGAGAGAAAACGGGCTTAAAAAGGTCATGGAAGGGATTACAACTATTGAAGAGGTATTGAGGGAGACGAAGGAATATATATAAAAAAAGTGGGAGGGGTTTTATGAGAAGCAGAGGTTTTACGCTTATCGAATTGCTGGTTGTAATCGCTATTATCGCGATACTCGCAGGCATGGTTGTAAGCGGGGCTCAACAAGCCAGGAAACGCGGGGCCGTCACTAAGACAAAAGCTCAGATGGCAAGCATGGAGACATCTATAAGCATGTATGAGACAGACATGGGAAGCTACCCTGGGTCTGACAACAAGACCCTTGTAGCAGCTATTACAAAAGATCCCGGAGATATTGATTGGAGCGGGCCTTATATGCCGATTAAAAAAGACGAGTTGAACGAAAGCGGAGAATATGTAGACGCATGGGGCAATACCTTTGTATACATAAATCCCGGTAAAAACAATACCTCTTTTTATGACTTATATTCCAAAGGCCCTAATGGCATCGGAGACGGGGAAGATAAAGATGATATCAGGAACTGGTAAAATCGCGGAACCACGCAGAAGCTGTTCCTCGCTTTGCTCGGAACAGACGCAGAAAAACGCGGAAGCCATACGTAAATTTCAGCGTAATTCCGCGTTACGTTCCGCGTATTTCCGCGATTATTTAGGTTTTACGCTCGTAGAAATGCTAGTAGTGCTTGCAATAATGGCAATGATCATGGCCATGTCTGTGCCTTTTACATCAGGTTTCGGGAAGGGGCTAAAGATAAAAACAACCGCAAGGGCTATTGCCGGAATAATGCGCGTAGCGAAAAGTAACGCCGTGACGTTCAGGAAAAATTATTCAGCGGTTTTTGATGTTAAAGAAGGCCGGTATTGGATAGAAGACGACACAGGCCGGGTTTATGAAAAAAAATACAGCCTGCCGAGTTCGGTAAAATTTGAAGTCAAAGGCAACGAGGAAGCCGATCCCGTAACTTTTGAAAACGATAGGGCGGTATTCAATTCATCCGGGTCGCTGGAAGGAGTTAACGGGTCGGTCACATTTACTGATAAGCAGGGAGATTCCAGGACCATTTCTGTAGTAAATACTACGGGAAAAATTACAATAAATTAGATAATAGCTAATCTTTTTGACATAACCGGGGCTATGTGATAAAATAACCCGGATGAAACTTTTGCGCGTTTTCATGGAAAGAGAGGTTGTTTTAAATGAAAGACAATTTAAAATTTACACTGCTTGTAATAGGAATAGCCGCGGTTTTCTTTATAATGGGGAGAGATATCCTTGAGACCAGGACAAAACTCAGAAATACACAGGACGAGGTAACTCAGGAAAAAAAAGAAAAGGCATGGCTTCAGGATAAATTAAAAACCACCAGAGGAGAGCTCGAAGATACAAACAGAAATCTTAGAACCTGCCAGGGCAGATTAGATTTTGTAAATAAAAAGATTTCCGTATTAAGAGACAGTAATGCTTCATTAAGCGGCAGCAATGCAGCGTTAATTATAGCAAGGCAAGGCCTTGAGCATAAAATAGCAGCGCTACAGGAAGAAAAAAGAATTGTGGAGGCAAGGATTCATTCTCTGAGTGAGCTTAAAAAAGCAATACGTCAGGTTAAGATAGAAATAAGGGGCGACAGAATAAAACAGCGCAAGGAGCAGATAAGACAGCAAGAAGAAATGGATAAATTGGAAACAGCTCGCGGGAATCGGGGTTTTTTTACAAAAAACGGAGAGTATTTTTATAAACCAAAGGTAAACGTAGATGTGAGGCCTGCGAACGTAAGTTTAAATAAGAAATAAAAACTTATGGAATACTACCCATTTATTTCTGTCATAGTCCCGATAAAGAATTTCGAACGGACTATAGAGAAATCCTTTCAGTACCTCTTTAATGTGGATTACCCGCACGAGAGATGGGAAATAATCATTGCGGACGGCGGCTCCACTGATAAAACAGTGGACATAATAAAAGAGTGGCAGAAAAAATACCCATTCATTAAACTCGTGGAAATCCCTAATTGCCCTTCCCCGGGATATGCCAGAAATAAAGCCCTTCAATCAGTAAAAGGCGATTTTATATTTTTCACAGACGCGGATTGCACGCCATGCAAAGACTGGGTAAAAATAATGCTCAGCCACTTTAAGCGCGACAGCCAGATAGCCGCCGTAGGAGGG
>PEUD01000065.1:0-3150 GCA_002780805.1 Candidatus Omnitrophica bacterium CG02_land_8_20_14_3_00__42_8
TTTAGCTATATAATTTATTTAAAACCAATAAATAGGAGGGTGCTATGTGGGGCGGAATAAACAGGAGAAAGTTTCCAAGGGCCAGTTACCCGTGCGTAGTGACGGTAAATAGAAAAGATCAGCAGGACACATTATCTACGCAGACCGAGAATATAGGGATAGGCGGCATATGTGTAATACTGCCAAAAGATCTTGGCATATTCGCTCCTGTGGAGATACGCCTGGATTTGCTTGATGGGCAGCCTGCCATAGAATGTGACGGAACAGTGGCATGGGTTATAGCCAGCAAAGAAGACAAAAAGTCAGAATCCTTTGACACAGGCCTGGAATTTACAAATTTAAAAAGAAAAGATGCTATAAGGATAGACTCTATAATAGAAAAAATCGTAGATACTCAGTGAAACTCCACCATCCCCGCTTTCACCCCCCTCGACTGCGCTCGGGGCAGGCAGGCATGGCTTTCTGGCGAGAGGTGTCCGTTTGACAAATAAAAAGTTATGTGATAAACTTATAGTATGGAAGCAGACAAAAGAATTGCCTCAAGAATACTGTTTAATTCTCCTATCCGCTACCAGCAGAAAGGCTCTGCGAAATATAGCGATACTGTAGGAAAAGATATAAGCAATAGTGGTATAGGTTTTATTTCTAACGAATTTATCCCAAAAAACTCTCATCTTGTATTTGAATTACGCTCTCCGTGGCAATTAGAGCCAATTCAAAGATTGGCAGAAGTTGTCTGGGTCTCGAACCAGCCTTATTCTGAAAGATTTGAGGTAGGCGCAAGGTTTCTAGCTTCCCTTTGAATTTTATCCGCCACAGAACTTTGGCGGATAAAATTGATTAAGGAACTCTGGCTAAAGAATTCACATATTGTTTCCCCATCTTGACAAAACCCATCTCACAAGGTATACTTCTTATCACTTATGGCTGAAGAAAAAAACAAACAAAGAATGAACAAGGTTTTTGCCTTATTAACGATACTTACTAAGGATAAAAGATACGATCCGGAAGCGTATTCTTTTATCATGGCAAGCATGGACTATACCATGAAAAAACTCAAAAGAAAAGGCCATGTGACAGGACAAGAGCTTTCCGATGGCATAAAGGATTATTGCCTGGAGCAATTCGGTCCGCTGGCAAGGCCTGTGCTTGAAAAATGGGGCATTAAATCAACCAATGATTTCGGCGAGATAGTCTTTAATCTCATAGATTCCGGATTATTAGGCAAGACAGAAAGAGACCGCAGAGAAGACTTCCACGATAGATACAATTTCAAAGAGGCCTTTGACAAAGGCTGCAAGTATTCCCTTCATTAATCCCTGATTAATTAAAATTTTTCTTGTGTTTTTTGTTTCCCTGTATTAAAATACAGTTAATATGATAAAAAATATTTTAGTTTTATGTTTTTTCTGTGCATCTTTCTCAGGAGTTGCTTTCTGCCAGGAAAAAACAGAGATCGATTCACAGGTCATCAGCGTAAACCCCGATAAAGAATATCTTATAATCAAGGCGGGAGAGGCTGACGGCGTTGAAATAGGCGACGGGCTTATTGTTCACAGGGAAGGCGAAAAAATAGCCGAGGCCCAGATCATAGAAGTCAGGCCGGAAGTAGCCGCAGCAGAAATTTTAAATACGGAGAAGGAGATTGAAGAAGGGGACAACGTTTTAATTGTTAAAAAAACTTACCGGGGACCAAAAAAATCCAAATGGACAACTATTTTAGGGTCAGGCGCCGAGGTTGATTCTATGGCGCCGGTAGAAACAGTAAAACCGGGCAGGATTCAAGCCGGCCAGGGAAGCGGCGCTGTAAGTGCTGACATAGATACGAGTCCGAGCGTTGTATTTTCATATGCCCTGATGGTTTTAAGGGAAAACGGCTATTCTGTAATATTTTCAAGTAGGATAACCGGCGTTATTTTAGCTGCGAAACCTATAGAGCTTTCTATCATGAAAGAATTACTGGCAGACGCCATGGCTGAAATTGAACACAAGATTGTCATATCTATTGAAATAAAAAATAACAGCGGGGCCAGCGAACTGAACATAACGGGATTCAAAGAGCATTCTCAAAAAGGGAAACAAATAAAATTTCCCATTGTGAGAGAGTCTAAATATTATGCCGACTTAGCGGATCTTGCTTCAAAAATAAAAGAACGCACCGAGCATTGAAAAATAAAAAAATAAGCAGGTCTTTATTAACGATATACGATTTACTTTACAGGAGGTTTGGTCCAAGGCATTGGTGGCCCGGCAATACAAGAATTGAGATAATAATAGGCGCGATTCTTACGCAAAACACTGCGTGGGGCAATGTAGAAAAGGCCATAAAAAACTTAAAAAAAGCAAAGGTGTTAAGCGTAAACAAGCTTCGCGGTATCTCTGAAAAGAGGCTTGCCGGGTTAATAAGGCCTTCCGGCTATTATAACGTAAAAGCGAATCGCGTAAAGAATTTCCTGGAATTTCTGAACAGCCGCTATAAAGGCTCCATCGATAGGATGTTCAAGGCGGATCTTTATAAATTAAGGGAAAATCTGCTGGCTGTTAAGGGCATAGGCAGGGAAACAGCGGATAGCATTATCTTGTATGCGGGGAATAAACCTATTTTTGTAGTGGATGCGTATACAAAAAGGATGCTTTCCAGGCACGGTTTTATAGGGAAGGAGGCAGAATACAGGGAAATGCAGTCCTTGTTCATGAATAATCTTCCGGAAGATGCCCGGTTATTCAATGAGTTTCACGCATTAATAGTGGAATTAGGAAAATCAATATGTAAATCAAAACAACCATTGTGCAGCATATGCCCCATAAGAGGCGGACGTAGGAGACAAAATGCCAGAAGAAGCAAAGAAACAGGAAGAAACCAAGAAAGCGCCGGAAACGGTAGAAAAGCCCACTAATTGCATGAAATGCAATAAAAGGCTTAAAAGAAAAGCATGGTATTATAAGAATAACGGTTATTATTGTTCCAAAGGCTGCTGGCAGCAGGCTGTCAAAGCAGCGGCAAAAAAGAAAGAGGCAAAAGCGTAACTTATGATTGATCGCCGTAAAGATATAAGGGCAAAAAAACATATACCCCTCAAACTCGTGGACACTGCTTTTGACGTTATAACGGAAACAGCCGATATAAGCTCGTCCGGGGCCTACTGCAGA
>PEUD01000065.1:3158-4913 GCA_002780805.1 Candidatus Omnitrophica bacterium CG02_land_8_20_14_3_00__42_8
GAATCTGCTCCCAATGTCAAAGATAGATGTCGTGCTTCTTGTGCCGGGGAAAGACAGCGAAAGCCCTACAAAAAAAATAAGATGCAAGGGCGTCGTTGTCCGATCGGAACCGGCTATAATAAAAGACACTGATAAAGCCCATTATAACATAGCGATATTCTTTACGGACATTTCTAAGAAAGACCGGAAGATAGCGGAAGATTACGTGGCTTCCAACAACCTGGACCCCGCAGAGATACAGATAAACCAGTGACGCATGGGTATAAATGGGTAAAACCAAAAAGCCGAAAGCAGTAAAACTCATCGTGGGAATGCTGGCTAAAAGCCAAAAGCTCTTCAATAAAGCCGAAGAGCTTTTTATTAAAGACCTGGGCCCCATAGATTATAAAAGCTGTATTATCCCTTTTGACTACACGGATTATTATAAAAAAGAATTAGGCGGCCCGTTAAAGAGAAATTTCATATCTTTTAAGAAAACCATCTCTCCTGAAAAAATCGCGAAGATAAAACTTTTAACCAATATCATTGAAAAGAAACTTAGTGCAGGTAAAAAAAGGCAGATAAACATTGATCCGGGCTATGTCTCTGATTCAAAACTTATCATGGCCACCACAAAAGATTATTTTCACAGGATATATTTAGGCCATGGCATATACGCGGAGGTTACGCTCAAATGGAGAAAAGGCGGGTTTGAACCGTTTGAATGGACATATCCGGATTACAGGAGCAAAGAATATATAGGCATCCTGAACACCATAAGAAACAACTATATGAACCATGCAAAATAAAGCCAAAATAACCCCAGGTAAAGTATATATTAAAAGGCTTCAGGACTGGTCCAGCGATCAAAAAATAAGCGAAGGTGTTTTATCTGCCTGGCAATACATGGAGCCGACGATTGATTTTATAGATAAAAACAGCTTTACCGCCATAAAATTGACATTCGGAGAAGAGGGCTCTGACGGGTATATAAAACCTGCGTGGCTGGCGGCTTTTATAAAGCATTTGAAGCAGAAAACGGAAAATCTTTTTATAACTGAGACCAATACGCTTTATAGAGAGAAAAGGTCTAATGCAGCCGGGCATCTTCACGTTGCGGCGAGCCACGGCTACAGCATTGATAAACTCGGGATACCGGTGATAATAGCTGACGGCCTGGCAGGGCGCGATGGGCAGAACATATCAATACGCGGAGATCATTTTGAGAACGTCAAGATAGCCAGAGGTATATGCGAAAGCGACGGCGTGATTTTTTTATCGCATGTAACAGGACACATGCAGGCAGGTTTTGCCGGGACCCTTAAAAACATCGGCATGGGCTGCGCTTCGCGCCAGGGCAAACTCCTGCAGCACTCCGGCACTCTCCCTGAGATAACAGTTGAAAAATGCATCGGCTGCGGCGCGTGCATGATTGTATGCCCGGCGAACGCTATAGGCATAAAAAAGAAAAAAGCCATGCTTGTAAAAGAGAGGTGCATCGGCTGCGGAGAATGCACTGTAGCGTGCAGGACCGGCGCCATAGAGATAAAATATGACGAAAATGTTGTAAAATTCCAGGAAAAAATGGTAGAATATGCTTTAGGCGTAAAAAAAGCGTTGAACTCCAAAGCAGTGTATTTAAATTTCCTGGAGCATGTGACAAAAAACTGCGACTGCATGTCAAAAAGCGAAACGCCCATAGCGCCTGATATAGGAATAATATGCGGCACAGACCCGGTGGCAGTGGATAAGGCTTCGATGGATCTTATAGGTATA
>PEUD01000065.1:5074-5307 GCA_002780805.1 Candidatus Omnitrophica bacterium CG02_land_8_20_14_3_00__42_8
CCTTAAAAGAAGAGGTCATGACAAGGCAAGGCATGACGCACGGTGTAGCAAATAAATACTGGATACTGAGAGAAAAAAGAAGATTTGTAAGATTTCAGGAAAACATGAAAATAAGATATGCCCGCATTAAATCTAACTTAATCCAGGACGACGCCCGGATGAAAAATATATCTAAAAAAGGCCTGTGCATTTCTACTTACGAAAAGCTCAAAAAGGAAGATACTCTTGATGTA
>PEUD01000065.1:5324-8725 GCA_002780805.1 Candidatus Omnitrophica bacterium CG02_land_8_20_14_3_00__42_8
TTTTCCAAAGCCCATGAAATTGACAGGCTCTGTTATATGGGTAAAAGAACTGCGCCTTCCTGATAAAGACGGAAGAAGGCTATTTTATACTGGGTTAAGATTTGGAAAGATCGATCCTGAATCAGAGGCCATACTGATAACGCATTTAGATGCCCTGAAAAGGCCTCAGGATAACTCATGATAACCATAGAAGAATTTAGAAAGCTCAACATAAGGATTGCCCGCATAAAAGAAATAATCGACCACCCTGATGCGGACAGGCTTTATATCGTGCGCCTGGCGATAGGAGAAGAAGAGAGAGATGTTGTAGCGGGAATAAAAAAAGCATATACTAAAGAAGAGCTTTTGGGCAAATTAGTGGCTGTGGTTGAGAACCTTGAGCCTGCTGTAATAAGAGGCGTGGAAAGCAAGGGCATGATCCTTGCGGCTCAGGACGGAGAGACGCTGGCTGTCCTCTCGCCTGACAGGCCTGTTGCCCCGGGCTCTCTCGTAAAATAAGCGAGGACATGACTTACGGAGTCCAAAGGACGACGTAAGTCATAAGTCCGAACTTATCCCCCCCCCTTCATTCTTTCAGAATGAAAGAAGGGGGGATTAATTCGCCCCTACTGATTCGTTTTGCATTCGCAAAGCGAATCAAAACGGTAGGGGCTCATTAAAATGATCATAGGCCTCACGGGCGCAAATGCCTCAGGAAAAGGAGAGATGGCAAACTATTTGAAATCAAAAGGTTTCAAATATTATTCGCTTTCCGATATACTGAGAGAAGAAGCACGGGCGAGAGGCATAGAGCCATCGCGGGAAAACCTGATAAAACTGGGCAACAAATTAAGGGAGCAGGCCGGGCCTTCGGTGCTGGCGGACTTAACTATAAAAAAAATTAATGACAGGAATAATTACGTAATTGATTCGATAAGAAACCCTTTTGAAATAAAAGCTCTTAGAAAATTAAATAATTTTACTCTGATAGGCATAGATGCGCCTGTGGGAATAAGGTTTAAGAGGGCCATAGCGAGAAACAGGCCGGGAGACCCCAAGACGCTGGAAGAATTCACGGAAAAAGAAAGAAAAGAAAACATAGTCAGCTCTACAAACCAGCAGTTGGAAAATTGCCTGAAGGCGGCAGATGCCGTGCTTATGAATGATTCCGGCATGGAAGGCCTGCATAAAAAAATAGATGAAACAATTGAAAAAATTCAAAAGGCCCGAATGGGATGAATATTTTTTAAAGATGTCTTTTCTCGTGGCTGAGCGCTCCACATGCCTGAGGCATCACGTAGGCGCGGTTATCGTGAGAAACAAAAGAATACTCACCACCGGTTACAACGGGGCCGCAAGGGGTGTGAAAGACTGCCTGGAATTGGGTTGTTTAAGAGATGAAAAAGGCATCCCTTCGGGAGAGAGGCATGAAATATGCAGGGCGATACACGCGGAACAAAATGCTATAATACAGGCGGGGCTGCATGGAATAAATATAGCTGACAGCATAATTTACTGTACTCACTCGCCGTGCATACTTTGTGCAAAAATGATAGTGAACGCGCAGATAAAAAAATTCATCTCCTGCGGCAGGTACGCGGACAAAAGTTTTGAGGCGTTATTTAAAGAAGCGGGCGTAGAATATAAAAAGATAGATGCCCCGAAACTGAGCATAACAAAATTAGATTGATGTAGGGAACGGTTTAAAACCGTTCCCTACGCGAGAGAGCTTAACATGCGGGAAAAAAGAAGGTTCATAAGATTCGACATCTCTTTAAAAGTCGCCTATATCGTTCAAAAAGAACCGAAGATAGAAAAATTCGGTGTTACTAAAGACATCAGCGCGCGAGGCATGCAGTTATTAACAGGCGAAAAGCTGGAATTTAGGGATAAGGTTGATCTTAAAATATTCGTGCCTGAAGCGCTGAATCCTGCTCATATAAAAGGCGTTATAGTGTGGTCGAAAGAGCTGGCAGAGCGGCCAAAAGGCTATTCTCACAGCGCAGGCATTGATTTTGAAAAAATAGAAAAGGATAACAAAAATACTTTCCTGAAATTTTTATGCAGTCTCATGTACACGGAGAACAAAAAAGAAGAATGAAATTCATGAGAGTTTGCGCAGCATTATTGACCGTTGGTTCTATTTTGATGTCAGGCTGTGCCACGCTGTATAACCCCGCAACAGAGAAACAAGAACTGATATTCATAACAACTCCCATAGAAGTAGCGCTTGGCAAGAATGCGGCCATGCAGGCAGCTGAGCAGTACTCTTTTATAAAAGACCCCAAGCAAGCGGATAAGGTAACAGAGATAGGCGAAAAACTGGCAAAGGTATCTGACAGAACTGATCTTAAATATCATTTTGCCGTAGTGGAAGATAAGGAAATAAACGCGTTTACGATGCCGGGCGGATATGTTTATATCAATTCAGGGCTCCTCGCTATAACAAATAATGACGATGAACTCGCCTGTGTAATAGGCCATGAGATAGGCCATGTAGCTGCGAGGCACATCGCGAAAAAACTCCAGGCTCAGCTGGGTTATGATATTTTAATGAACATCGCCCTTCGAAACGCAAGCGTCAGGCAGATGCAGCAAGCCGTAGACGTTACGTTTAACCTGGTAGAACTTGGGTATTCAAGAGAAGATGAGCTCCTGGCAGACAGGCTTGGCGCAAAATACGCTTATAAAGCAGGCTACGACCCTATGGCAATGATAACATTTTTAAAAAAGCTTAAAGAAAAGGACAGGGCCGGTATGGGGCCGATATTTTTGCGCAGTCATCCGTACACGTCAAAAAGAATAGAGATGATGGAGCGGCAAATCCCTTTTATAATAGCGAAGGTAGACGCGAAATCAACGCCAACTGTATCGAAACCTGCGGAAGGAGGAGAAGCCCAGAAACGGCCATTGAAGGTCATGTGCCCGAAATGCAGGCGGATATTTCCCGGCACGGAGAATTATTGTCCTTACGATGGGACAAAATTGGAATAGGATTAAAATATAAATTCCTTAGCCAATTTTGCTGATTGCAGCAGCAATCAGCAAAATTCAACAGCAGCTAAACAAAGGGGGTGTTCTATGCTTGCCCAAAACAATAACAGGCTGTTTGAAAGAGTGAGCGGAGAGCTCGCGGTAAGGTACAGCCCGCAAGGCGCTGACGGTGAATTCTGCAGCACTACTAGGAACATAAGCGGCGGCGGAATAAGGATGCCTTTGTTAAAAAAAGTAAGGCCGGGCACATTGCTGGATCTGGAAATATTTAAGCCCAGTACGGATATGGTATTCAGATGCATGGGTAAAGTAATGTGGATTTGGGACGCCCCGATGGATAAAAAAGAAGACCCTTTTTTTGAAACCGGCATAAAATTTCTAAATCCTGATCTTTTGTACATCGGAAAACTAATGGATTCTTTGGGAAA
>PEUD01000145.1:0-5917 GCA_002780805.1 Candidatus Omnitrophica bacterium CG02_land_8_20_14_3_00__42_8
AACCATTTATCTATCATAGCCTTACATACGCCAAAAAAGGAAATTCCTATACTATTAAATTATTCCGTTATATGTATAAAAATACCGAGAATGGTTTGTTTCTAGAAAGAAAGTTTGTAAAATTTCAGGAGATTTTTAAGCTACTTGGTATTAATGCCTTAAAAATTTAGTGCTTGAAATAGGCGAATAGGTGATGTATATTAGTAAAGCACTTAAAGGGCGATTAGCTCAGTTGGCAGAGCGTCTGCTTTACACGCAGAAGGTTTCACAGGTTCGAGCCCTGTATCGCCCACCAAATTTTTCACAGTTGACAGTTAGCTCTAAAGGCTATATACTTATCAACCATCTGTTTGGGGACGTAGCGTAGCTGGATAAACGCGTCAGATTGTCGATCTGAAGATCGCGGGTTCGAATCCCGTCGTCCCCGCCAAATCCGCCTAAGGACCTCCATGTAAATTTTCTACTGTACTTTCCCTATTGCCATCAAGGTAAATACCATTGTAAAAATAGCTACTGTTTCTATAATACCGAGGACCATGAGGTAGTTCCCGAAGCCTTTTCCTGTCTCGCCCATTGCGTCGCTTGCTGAGGCAGCTGCTAAACCCTGATACCACGCTGAAAAACCTATGGCCGCGCCTGAGAGCATGCCCAGGGCGCTTAATATCCCCAAATTCTGCACTTTTTTACTCGCTTCTATCAGGGCATTCATTACTATCATTCCATAAATGGTCTGCGTAAGAGGTGCACCCACAAAAGCGAGAAATATAAACGGCGCTTGTTTATTCTGGGCAAAACATTTCTTCCACGCACCTATCGCAGCCATCCCGGCTACCCCTGCTCCCGCTCCTGAACCAATAGCTGAAAAAGCGAGCGCTGCCCCGGCTATCCCGATGTCTTTAAACTGAAATACTGTATTTGCGTCCATTTATTTTCTCCTCTGTTATTCTTCTCGACTTCGCTCGAAGAATATTAGTCTTTTATCTTAAAAGGACTATACTCTGTACCTGACCACTCCATGTCCATGTGGCCTGAAAATTCCAGGACATTCAACCTCACCCCGTGGACAAGTATAGACAAAATACCCAGGCCGAGATTCAACGTATGGCCTGCAAAAAGCACAAACACGCTCAAAAAACCGTTCAAAATACTAGCAGCTCCTATATTGGCCGCTATCTGATTGAACGCGTCCGCTATCGCTACTCCTGCCAGCCCCACAGCGAACAGGCGTATATACGAAACTATATCCGCGAAACTATTCACAAGCTTTAATAAAAAATCTCCAAGGCCTGTTCCGATACCTGCGAAAACATTTTTTACAGGATTTGTAAATAAAATAATAAGACCGGATCCGGCTATAAAAATCCACTTCATAAAACCGGGGAATTCAAAATTAAGTATCAATGACTTTGCCAGAAAATACGCTGACCATAAAACACATATCCAGCCTATATCGCTCAGTGCCTTTAAAGAAGGCCATTTTCTCAAAAATTTCCAGATATGCGCTACACTTAATTGAACCACACCTATCAAAAAACAGAACGCCTGGACATTTGTATTATCCGTAAAATAAGGCATCAAGGGCTTTATCCAGGGGTGAGGCCCGAAGAATACACCTGTCAAAAGGCCCCATGTAATGGCGAAGCTGGCCAGCACATATGTTAAGAAAAAAATCGATTTATCTTTTATAGCCTTAAGCCTTTTTTGCGCTATTAAAGCTATAAGGAAATACGTAAGCCCGTAACCCACATCGCCTATCAGCATGCCGAAGAATATAGAAAAAAAGATCAAAAAATGAGGGCTTATATCGACTTCTCTATACCCCGGTATAGTCCCTATGATATCAAACATGGGTTTTATTATTTTCACCAATTTTGAATTTTTTATTAATGTTGGAGGGATATCGTTTCCTCCAGGATCACTTGTCACTATACCCCATTTTTCTTTTGAAGCCACAGCTTCAATAATGCCAATCTGATCAGCAGGCAAGTAACCTTTTATATATGATAATTTTTCAAATCTTCCCGAGCCTTCCCGCACCTCACTAAACTCTATAAGAGAACTCAGATTGTTTTCATGATCACGTAAAGCGTTTTTATACGCGGCTATTTCCAAAAATCTCTTTTCTATCTCAATAAACCTTTTTTCATATTTCTTCTCTTCAAGAAGCATTTCTTCCATGCCCATTTTGGGCAGGGCAAGTGTTTCAAAAGGCAGGCCTATTTCTTTTCTTGAAATAATCGCGCAATAAAAGATATTCCCCTTCTGAAATATTTTTTCCAGAACAACGGTTTCCGGGACGTTTTTCATTTCCTGAACGCTGACTTTACATAACCTTACCCAGATATTTTTACTCTTTAAGCTTTCAATAAGAGAGGGGTTAAAATTTCCCCACTCCTCCCACGTTTCCATATCGCGTTCCAGGATCTGCAATTCTTCTATCAGCGTTTCCTTTTCATCCAGAAGCGCCGTTATCTCGTCTATAAGGCTATCTTCTTTATTATCCGCGGCGGCCTGATTTTTTATATCAGGTAAAACCGCTATGGCTTCTGAAACGCGGTTTAATTTTTCTTTAAGCGCTGCGATATTCCCCCCTGAAGGCGCATTTTCGTGCTCTACATGCAAAAGCCCAAGCCTTCTTACGGATTCAAGCACAGAATCAATATCCTTTGACTGGGTTATTAAAGTTATCTTTTTCATTCTGACTATCATGTTAAAACAGCCTCTAAACTCATTCTTTCTATCTTATTCTTAGCCATCTTGGAACGGCCTACGGCGCCGGCTTGCTGATCGCCGAGATAAATCCTTATGCGGCGTATGCCCTCAATGCATTCTGGAATTTTTACTTTTTCAAAAAGATTTACCCGCTGGTTTGTAACCCTGAGTTCCTCGCTCAATATCCTCAATTGTTTGTTCAATATTTTTTTCTCTTCTAAGAATGTCACGAATTTTCTTAACTCAATAATCGCGGTATCAACCCATAGTGGAGTTAAAAATAAATCGTATTCAGCATCTTCAAACTCCATTTTTTCAAATACAGGTATATCCACGCCCGCGATATTAAAACTTGAGATAACAGTATTTTTAGGCCTTACCCAGCCGGTTACATAATCTCCGGGTTCCTCCAGAAGATTTGCCCACTCGCTTATTTCGCTTTCCAGATTATCCAATTCCTGATTTTTAAAATTTAATCTTTCGTGAACCCTCTGTATCTCAAGCTGCATCTGCTGTTTCTTCAGCTGCAGGATCGGCAGGTAACGTTCAAATCTCTTTAACGTGTCGCGCTGCCTCTTCAGCTCGCCTTTTGTAAATTTTATTTTTCCCATATAATCATATTCCGCTCGGCCAGAATTCATTAACGAATTCCGTCTTTATGCCAATCTCGGCAGGCTCAAAATTTTCAGCCAGGATCCGCCACCCCATATCCAGGGCCTTTTCTAAAAGTATGTCCACGGAAAGATTCATCATCTTCTCTTCGAATGCCCTGCCGTATCTAAGAAGCTTCTTGTCCCATCCACTCATATGAAAACCCATCGACTGCTTTTCAAGAGTTTCCCTGTAATCGCTGAACAGCTGAATCATCCTGTCCATGATAACACGGTGGTCTTTTCTGGTCTTTCCGTTCACGAGCTGTTTTAAGCGGCTCAATGAGCCGAACGGCTCGATTGATTTATTTCTCAGATAAAACTGGCCTTCTGTAATATATCCCGTGTTATCCGGAATAGGATGGGTTACGTCGTCGCCGGGCATCGTGGTAACAGCCAGTATCGTTATGGACCCTGCCGTATCGAAATCAACCGCCTTTTCATAACGGCTCGCGAGCTGGCTGTATAAATCTCCCGGATATCCTCTATTGGAAGGGATCTGCTCCATGGTGATCGATATTTCTTTCAGGGCGTCGCAGAAGTTCGTCATGTCAGTCAAAAGCACCAGAACGCGTTTACCTTGGAGCGCAAACTGCTCAGCTACAGCCAGGCTCAGATCAGGCACGAGCAGACATTCTACTGTAGGGTCCTGGGCAGTGTGCACGAAAAATATAGCCCTGGATAAAGACCCGTTTTTCTCAAGGGTGTCCCTGAAGAAAAGATAATCGTCATATTTAAGCCCCATGCCTCCCAATATTATAATATCCACTTCCGCCTGCATCGCTATGCGGGCCAAAAGTTCATTATATGGCTCTCCGGGCACTGAGAATATAGGAAGTTTCTGTGACTCCACAAGAGAATTAAACACATCTATCATGGGGATACCGGTGCGGATCATTTTTCTGGGGATAATCCTTTTCGCCGGGTTCACCGAAGGCCCTCCTATATCTACCATGTTCTCTCCAAGCTCCGGCCCGTTATCCCTGGGAAGGCCCGCGCCGTTAAACAAACGGCCCATTAGATTTTCCGTAAACGAAACTCTCATGGGATGCCCCAAAAATTTTATTTTATCTCCCGTAGAAATACCGCGGCTGCCCGCGAATACCTGCAGATACACCCTCTCCCCGTCTATCCTTATTACCTGCGCCAGGGATTTTCCTGCCCTAGAAGAAATTTCAGCCAGGTCGCTGTAACCGACATTTCTTGCCTCAACGGTAATAACGTTGCCGGCTATCTGTATTATACGGTTATAAATTTTCTGCATATTCGTGTAAGGTTACACTCTGACATTGTCAGAGTGTAACCTTGGCAGCCCTTTCTTTTATTTCCTGTTCTTTTTTAGAAAATTCCTTTGTCTGCCACTCGGATGAATTCCATTCTATGAACACCTGTCTCAGGGCCTGGAAAAATTTTCTGGCAGAATCTTTATCTTCAAAATTAAACCCTGATTCTATGATCCCATGCAGTACGTGAAACACATATTTCTGCCTCTCCTCAATCGTGGCCGCATCTACTTTGTCAAACGCGTTCTGCTGGAGATAGACGTCGTCTATAAACTCACCTTTAAGGTAAACTATGAAATCCCCTAAAGACGTACCTTCCTCTCCCACAACCTTCATCATCTGCTTCACTTCATAGCTTCTCTTTAAAACAGCCTGTGCCGCTCTTACTTCTTTCTCGTCTATAAAACTGGCATATTTACTCCAGCTCTCAAGAGGGTCTATGGCAGGATATCTTCTGGCGTCAGACCTCTCTCGCGAAAGCCCATGAAACGCGCCTACGACTTTTAACGTGGCCTGCGTAACAGGCTCCTCAAAATTCCCTCCCGCAGGGCTTACTGTGCCGCCTATCGTAACAGAGCCCAAACTCCCGTCGTGTAATCTTACCAATCCTGCCCTTTCATAAAATGAGGCGATTCTATTTTCAAGATACGCTGGAAATGCCTCTTCTCCCGGAATCTCTTCAAGTCTTCCTGACATCTCGCGCATCGCCTGCGCCCACCTGGAAGTGGAATCAGCTAGAAGCAATACATTTAATCCCATCTGGCGGTAATACTCGGCAATGGTAACAGCTGTATAAACGCTTGATTCCCTTGCGCTCACAGGCATCGAGCTGGTGTTGCAGATAATAACAGTCCGCTCTATCAAACTTTTCTTAGTCCTGGGATCCACAAGATGCGGGAATTCCCTTAATGTCTCTACGACTTCTCCTGCTCTTTCTCCGCACGCCGCTATAATAACTATGTCAATCTCCGCATGCTTACTGATAAGCTGCTGCAAAACTGTTTTCCCTGAACCAAAAGGCCCGGGTATGCAATATGTCCCGCCCAGGGCAACCGGCACGAACGTATCAATAATCCTGATTTTTGTAGTCAGGGGCTTTACAGGCTTTAATTTTTCGGCAAAACACGCTATGGGCGCTTTTACAGGCCAGGTCTGAGACATGGTAACAGGATAAATATTTCCGTTCTCGTCTTTTAGCTCAGCTATTAAGTGTTTTATGTTATACCTGCCTTTACCGGCTATCTTCGCTACTTCAACCTGGCCTCTTAAGAT
>PEUD01000145.1:5942-7243 GCA_002780805.1 Candidatus Omnitrophica bacterium CG02_land_8_20_14_3_00__42_8
AAAATACCTTCGGCCGTAATTCCTAATTTTTCTCCGGGTTTTATTTTCTGGCCTATTTTTGCTGCCGGCGTAAATTCCCATTCTTTTTTAGCATCCAGGGCCTCTAAATATAAACCTCTTTTTAAGAAAAATCCTGCCTTCTCGGCTAATTGCGGCAGCGGATTCTGCAGGCCGTCGAATATCTGGCCCAACAGCCCCGGCCCCAGTTCTACAGAAAGGAGTTCGCCTGTAAATTCCACTCTTTCCCCGAGCTTGAGGCCTTTTGTATCTTCATATATCTGGAGTTCTGCGACACTGCCTCTGACGCGTATCACTTCTGATTTAAGGCGCCCCTCATTATGCGCGATAAAAGCGACTTCATTCTGCATGACATAGTCTTTAAACTCGACCGTTGCCATGTTTCCGTTTATGCCGGTTAGTATCCCGATCCTTTCCGCGTTCATATTTTTTCTGTCAATCCTTCTAAAATTTTCATGCCATCGCCTGAATTAATCCTGTCCCATCGCTCCAATATCTGAAGTTGTAAACCGTATGCAGCAAGATATTCCGTGTCAAAATAATGACCTGTTTTAATTTCTTCTATCTTCTCCCATCTTATCTTATCCAGATACCTTTCCGCGTCCATGGGCGAATCCTGATTCACCGCCCAGTGAGCCAGGGGCGCGATAAAAGGGCCGGAGCCGTCAGAGAGGCGTAAATATTTATTCGGGTCTTTGCCTTTTTTAACAGCCCTTGTTCTCACAAGTTCATTTCTAAGGCTTATGTCAAAAATCTTCCATTTCTTCAGTAAAGGTATTCTCTCCTCTTTTAATTCTTCAGCCTCGCAGGGGCTTAACTCCTGAGCGCATTGTTCAAGAAAATCCGCGTAAGAAATCGGCGGCTTCATGCCGAATTGAAGCATTGGCAGGCTTGCTACCAGATAATAATGGCCATTTTTCATCTTATTAATTTTGCCAGCTCCGGATTGAGATAAGCGCTCAATGCCTCCAGCAGTCCCTCGTCGCTGAAATCAAAATAAGACTTGCCCTTGTCAAAACTTATGAAAAATCCCGCGTTTATGTTCGGCGACGGCCTGAATTCCACTCCGGCTTTAACCTTGTCTTTTAATTTAGACATGCACGTGTCTTTTATTTTTTCCAGGTCTTCTTTTTTTACCAGCACCTTTATATCGCCTGCCTTGCCATTTTTCTCCGCATATTTATCTATTAGACCCGCCAATATGCCGGCTATCTCTTCATGGGACAGAGCTTTATTTATTTCTCCGGCTATAATCTTATTCAGCGTCTTTCTTATGTCCTCTT